>JAFEBB010000010.1 GCA_018266075.1 Deltaproteobacteria bacterium
CCCGGGACGCGCGAGGGCCAACTCGGATCCCAAGCACGCGACGACGCGCCTCTGGGCAAGGGGCGGCTTCTTCGGCCTTGCTTCGAATCCGCGCATTCTCGATCACGCGACGTCGGGGCGACCTGCCTGCTCCCGAGGAGATTCGAATTTTGTATTGATATGGAAGTACAAATAGCGTTCTTTGTAGGTCCATATGCTTACAGAATCCGAAGGCCGTCGGAGAGCCCCTCCCGCCCCGGGGCACGACGAGAAGCCGCCCCACGCCCAAGAAGCCAAACCCGTCGCCGATTTCGGATCCGTGGATCCGATCGATCATCCCGTCGCCCGCACGGCCGAAGGCCGGCGCCCGTGGGCGCAACGAACCGCGCCCTTCAGGCCTTCGAAAGGTCCCGACGACACCTCTCTGAAACATCGGAGGTGTCATACATCGTCGAATCGTCGTCCTCGCGTTGGTGCTCGCCGGCTGTGGCGGCTCGTCGGGAAGCTCGGGCGCCTCGGGCGCCACCTGCCCCGACGGCGGCACCATCGACACCTACGCCAACTTCGGCTCGGGCTTGATGACCAGCCAATGCACCCGCTGCCACGGCGCGAGCGACAGCGAAGGCGGCATCCAGCTCGACACCCAGGCGCGCGTGCAAGCCCACATCGCCGAGATCGATCGCCAAGCCGCGGCCGGCCCCAACGGCACCAACACAGCCATGCCGCAGGGCGGCACCGCCCCGACCGACGACGAGCGCACGCGCCTCGGCGAGTGGCTCGCCTGCGGCGCGAATTAGCCAGCGAGCAGCGCGAGCTTGTTCTTGGCGGCCTTGCCCAGCTTGGTGCGCCCGCTGCGCTCGGCGATGCCCTCGAGCAGCGCCACGCCCAGGCTGCGCAGCTCCGGCACGTGCTGCTCGCAGAAGTGGAAGCCCACGTAGTAGCGCCGCTCCTCGTCGATCTGCTTGTCCGACTCGAGCGCCTTCACGATGCCGTAGCCGCGATCCGCCAGGAACTGCAGCTCCGAGAGCGCGGGGTCGCGCTGCCGCGCGCGCGGGTGCGGATCCAGGTTCGAGTGCAGGAGCTGGAGCCGCGCGTAGGCCCAGCGGTCGTCGGGCTCGGCCACGCTCGAGCGCGCGAGCGCGGCGAAGAGCGGCTCCGCGCGCGCGGGATCCTTCTTGGCCAAGCCCTTCGCGGCCGAACGCAGCGCCTCGCCCCAACCCTCGGGATCGATCTCGCGCAGCGGATCCAGCTTGCGGCGCCCGAGCCCGGCGCTCTCGGGCAGGTCGTGCGTGGCCGCCTTGAGCAACGCCGCCTGCTCCTTCTTGCCCAGCGACTTCGCCAGCGGCTGCAGCGCCTCGGCGAGCACCTGGGCGCCGGTCTCGTCGTCGGCCTCGGCGAGCGCCTTCGCCAGGATCTGCGCGCCCTCGGGCAGCGCGGCCAGCGCGCGCGCCGCCGCCTGGGCCCGCGCGCGATCGCTCGACTGCGCCACCGGCGCCAGGGTCTTGGCCGCGATGTCGCCGCCCAGCGAGCCCAGCTTGGCGATCACCCACAGCGCGAGCTCGGCGTTCGGGTGCTTGGCGAGCTCCGCGAGATCCGCCGCCGCGCTGGCGTCGAGGGGAATCACCGTGAGCGTGTCGCGCGACGCGCGGGCCACCAGCGCCTCGCCGTCGGTGAGCAGGTCGATGAGCTTTCGCAGGATCTTCTTGCCCGCGCCCTCGCGCAGGCCGAAGCGCAGCGCGGTCACCGCCTCCACGCGCACCAGCGGCGGACGGCGCACGCCCAGGAAGTCGAACAGCGTGTCGGTGCTCTCCTCCAGCTCCAGGTAGCCCAGCATCTTGATGGCCGCGCGCGTGGCTACCTCGTCGTGGAGCGTGCCCTTCTTGGAGAGGAACTTCTCGAGCTGGCCCTTCATCACCTTGCGGTCGGCCTCGGACGCGTTCTTCGCCTCCGCGCGCACGCTCAGCGCGACCTTGTTCGCGGCGTCGAAGGGCTGGCCGAGCAGGCCCTCGAGGGTCATCTCGAAGCCGAGCTTGCCGCCCACGCTGGGCAGGAGCTGCGAGAGCGCGGCCCGGACCTCGGGCGTCGCGCCCTCCAGCCGCTCGCGGATCGCCGGCAGCGCCTCAGGCCCGAGCTCGGCGATCGCGGTGCGCGCGGCCTGGGCCACCTCGCCGCCGCGGTCGAGCGCATCGAGCAAGGTCGTCAACGCCTTCGCCGAGCCGCAGCGGCCCAGCGCGAGCACCGCCGGCCGCGCGAACGCCTCCGAGCTCTCCTTGGCCATCTGCAACAGCGCCTGGACCGTCGCCGGGTTCTTCGTCCGCAGCTCGCCCAGCACCACCGCCGCGGCGATGCGCTTGTGCGAGTCCTGCTTGGGGTCGAGGAGCTCCGTGATGTGCGCGATCGGATCCATGTCCGTTCCTGGTGGCTGGTGGCGGATCCGAACGGATCCGCGCTCTGGGAACCCGACTACGGGTAGCAGATTCCGGGGTTGAGGCCGGGCTCGGTGCCGCCGAAGGTGTCGCAGGTCACCGGGCCGAGGCACTCGGGCGCGCCGATGCTGCCCGGCGCCGCGTTGCACACCTGGTAGCACTGCTGGGCGATGCCGCCGTCCGGGTAGCGCGTGCTGTTGGCCGCGTTGAGGCAGAGCTCGTCGCTGGCGCAGCCGCCGGAGCCCAGCGCGCCGAAGCCCTCGCACGCGCCGCCGACGGGCACGCTGCCATTGCCCACGCAGAGCCCAAAGATGCCGCCGTCGGCATCCGGGATGGGCTCGCAGGTGCCGTCGCCCGCGTCCAGGCGGGTGCAGGGGCCGTAGTAGCCGGCGTCCGAGGGGTTGGGGCCGCCGCAGAGGTCGTACTCGCAGGTGCCGGCGGACGTGCAGCGCGTGTAGGAGAGCGAGCAGCCCGCCGTGGTGGCGCACTTCTGCAAGCAGTACCCGGCGCCGCCCGGGTTGGGCTCGCAGACGTAGCCCGACGCGCACGCGGGCGCGCTCCCCGGCCCGTTGCAGGGCTCGTAGTCCTCCGGGAGACGGCAGTGGCCGGTGTTGTAGTCGCAGACCGTGGCCCCGCTGGGATTGCCGCTGCAGTCGCTGGTGGGGTTGCCCGTGGCGTCGATGCAGCCGCACACGTACGCCGTGCTCCCGTTGGCGGTGTTGTAGCTCTGGCAGGTCTCGCCCCAGCTGCAGCCCAGCGTGCGGCAGTCCTGGACGGCGCAGATCCCCGGCCCGGGCACGCAGGCCAGGCCGCCGTTGGGGATGGGCTCGCAGGTCCAGCCCGGGTTGGCGCAGCCGCCGTTGGCGGTGCAGCCCAGCGAGCACGACTCCGTCCCGTCGGAGAGGTTCACGCAGAACCGACCCACGCTGCAGTTGTGCGCGGCGTCGCAGCTCTGGCAGGTGCCGCTGGAGGTGGTGCCGCTGGTGCCCGAGGTGCCGGTGCTGAAGGTGCCGCTCGTGCCCGTGGTGGTGGTGCCGATGGTGCCGATGGTCCCCGAGGTGCCGGTGGTGCCCGGGCAGCCGCCGTTGGGAACGCAGCCGAACACGCTGGTGGTGCCGTTGAAGATCTGCTCGCAGGTCGCGTTCGGATCCAGGCAGCCGCCGTTGATGCAGGGCACGGTGCAGAAGGGCGGGCCGGCGTTGCGGACCAGGCAGTACCCGCCCGGCACGCAGTCCGTGTCCCGGCTGCAGGGCGCGCACTCGCCGAAGCCGGTGGTGCCCGAGGTGCCGGTGGTGAAGGTGCCGGTCGTTCCCGTGCTGGTGCTGAAGGTGCCGCTGGTGCCGGTGGTGAAGTTCCCCGTGGTGTTGCCGCTGCACGTGAAGCTCGAGGGGAAGCAGCCCGAGCGGCCGCGGAGGTGGAAGCAGGTCGAGTTCGGGTCGCTGCAGGTGTCACCGGGGCCGCAGGGCGCCGAGCACTCGGACTGGCCGCTCAGCGGATCCGGCACGCAGTAGCCGCCGGGCGCGCAGTCGACGTCCTGCTGGCAGGGCGCGCACTCGCCGCCCGTTCCGCCCGTGGTCCCGACGGTGCCCACGGTGCCGGTCGTGCTCTGCGGCGGGCAGATGCACGCGCCCGTGCGGAAATCGCAGGTGGTGACCGGAGCGCAAACGCTGTCGTTGCTGCACCAGTTCGGGTCGTCGCAGAACGGGCCAGGACCGGTGACGGTGTTGCAGAAGCCGCTCGCGCACTGGCTGCCGTCGACGCAGGGCGCGCAGATGGGGAGCCCGCCGGTGGTGGTGCCCGTGGTGGTGCCGATGGTCCCCACGGTCCCCACCGTGCCCACGGTCCCCGTGGTCCCGACGCTCGACGTGCCGCTCGTGCCCGTGGTCTCCGTGCCCGTGCCGCTCGAGGCGCTGGCGGAGTGGCCGCTCCCGGAGCTGCCCGACGACGGGTGGGTGCCCTGCGGAAAGCCCGTGAGCTCGCTTCGCGCGCAGGCGAAGCAGGCCAGGGCGGCCGCGGCGAGAAGGTGGTGGCGACGCATGCAGGGCTTCCGGAGGCTGTTGGGCGCCGATTAGACACGCAAAAGGCGCCCTCCAGGCAAGCGAGCCGCCCTTTCCGGCGGACGTCGGCGAGCGCACCTTGAGCCCCAGAGCACCAGCCTCCTGGGGATGCCATGGCCGACACCAGCGTGATCAAGGTCAGCTCGCAGCGCTCGCCGCACGGCGAGATGGGGCAGAAGTACCTGGCCAGCGGGATCAGCCTGGCCATGCGGCTCTGGGAAAACGAAGCGCCCGGGCCGCGTCAGAAGTCGGTGCGCCGGCCGTACGAGACCGTGGGCTACGTGCTGCGCGGCAAGGCCGAGCTCCACCTCGAGGGCGGCCAGATGATCGTCCTCAATCCCGGCGACTCGTGGGTGGTGCCCAAGGACGAAGAGCACGCCTACCGCATCCTCGAGACGTTCACCGCCATCGAGGCCACTCACCCGCCCGCGCAGATGCACGATCGCGACGCGAGCGCGAGGGCGTAGTCGACGCCCAATCCTGGCCCGTGGCCCGTTCGGAGTGGATCCAATCGGATCCACCCAATCGCGGGTCGTGGGTCGTGGGTCGTTCGGTGATGCCCAGTCTTGAGATTCCGAAGCGGTGAACGCCGCGGTCGGCCGAACGACCCACGGACCACGATCGGGCATCTGCTTTGATCCAAGTTGGAACGACGCTCGCTTGCCTGTGGGGCTGGCACACCAGGCGACCGATGCGCACCTGTTCTCGAGGAATGGCGTCCAGGGGCAACCGTTGTCGGTTGCGCGCCCGCTCGCAATTCCCCAAGGGGCGAATTTCCTGTGCTAATCAGCCCGCTGCCATGAAACGGTCCCTCGCGCTCTTCTCGCTGGCAGCATTCACCCTGGCCTGTCCCAAGGCCACGGGCGGCCAGACCAACGCCGCCAACGCCCAGGCCCACGCCGAGCTCCAGGCCGCTCAGGAAAAGGCCAAGACCGGCGACCCCGAGGCCCAGAAGGAGCTGGAGCGGCTCCAGTCGCAGTACGCCAACACCGACGTCGCCGCCGACGCCGCCTTCGAAGAGGCCGAGCTCCAGTTCCAGAAGAAGGACTACGCCGCCGCGCGCGATCGCTACCGCGCCCTGCTCCAGCAGTACCCGCTCTTCTCCAAGTCGGATCTGGCGAAGTACCACCTCGGCCTCTCCGCGCTTCAGCTCGGGGACGCCAAGGAAGCCCTCGACACCATCGCCCCGCTCTACGACCACCTCCCCGCCGACCAGAAGCCCGAGGCCGCCGCCGCGCTGAGCAAGGCCGCTCAGGCCAGCCACAACTGGGGCCAGGCGGTGCGCTTCCTCGCCGAGGGCGAGGCGGGTGTCACGGATCCGGCGGCGCGCGCGCAGATCGATCAGCAGCTCTACGATCTCGTCGACGCCGAGGTGCCGCAGCTCGAGGTGGCCAAGCTCGCCCAGGAGCTGCAGCCCTCGAGCCCCGCGTACGCGCTGGTGCTCTTCAAGCTCGCGCGCATCGACTTCCACCTCCACGACTGGGACGCCCTCAAGCAGACGCTCACCACCCTCCAGCAGAACGCGCCCAACAACCCCTTCGCGGCCGATGCGCAGAAGCTCCTCGAGCGCGCCGGCCGCCGCGACCAGGTGAAGCCCAACGCCGTGGGCGTGCTCTTGCCGCTCTCCGGCCGCTACCAGCGCTTCGGCGAGAGCGCGCTCGCGGGCATCAAGCTCGCGCTCGAGGGCTCGGGCGTGGAGTTGGTGGTCAAGGACACCAAGGGCGAGCCCGACGAGGCCAAGAAGGCCGTGCAGGAGCTGGTGCTCGACGATCAGGTGATCGCCGTGATCGGGCCCATCGTCTCCACCGAGGCCCAGGCCGCGGCCGTCGACGCCGACGAATTGGGCGTCCCCATCATCGCCCTCTCGCGCGAGGAGAGCCTCACCGACCGCGGGCCGTACGTGTTCCGCAGCATGCTCACCAACAGCGCCCAGGCCCGCGCGCTGGTGAACTACGCCGCCGACGTGCGCGGCTTCAAGAGCTTCGGCGTGCTCTACCCCTCCATCCCCTACGGCCAGGAGCTGGCCAACGACTTCTGGGACGGCGTGCTGGCCAAGGGCGGCGAGGTGACCGGCGCCGAGAGCTACGCCCACGACCAGACCACGTTCAGCCCCATCGTGAAGCGCCTGGTGGGCCGCGAGTTCCTCACCGACCGCATCGACTACATGCAGCAGGCGCGCGCCATCAACGAGAGCGCGATGACGCCGTACCAGAAGAAGAACGCCTTCGAGAAGCTGAAGAAGGGCCTGCCGCCGGTCATCGACTTCCAGGCGCTCTTCATCCCCGACACCGCGAAGAACGTCTCCCTCATCGCGCCGGCGCTGGCCGTGGAGGACATGGTCACCAACGGCTGCGACAAGAAGGACATGGAGCGCATCGGCAAGACCATGGGCCTGAAGACGCCCCAGGAGCTGAAGCAGATGAAGACGGTGCTCCTCCTCGGCGCCAACGGCTGGGACAACACCGAGGAGATCACCCAGCGCGCGGGCAAGTTCGTGGACTGCTCGGTGTTCGTCGACGGCTTCTACCCGGGCAGCGCGCGCCCCTCGACGGGCAAGTTCGTGAAGGCCTTCACCGACAGCGCCGGTCACACGCCCGACATGATCAGCGCCTACGCCTTCGACGCGGGCCTCGCGGTGAAGCAGCTCGTCGCCAAGGAAAGGCCCCAGACGCGCGACGCCTTCCGCGACGCGCTCGGCAAGGTGAAGAACCTCCCCGGCGCCGGTGGGCCCGTCACGGCCAACGGTCGCGAGCTCGAGCACCCGCTGTTCTTCATCACCGTGGAGCGCCACGGAGACGACAGGATCCTCAAGGAGTTTGATCCGGCGGCCGAGGCCGCCAAAGCCGGTGGGTGATGTGCATGTCGAAGCGATCGGGCCAAAGGTTTGGGGTTGGGGGTTGGGGGCTGGGGGTTGGTCTGGTTGCGGCCGCGCTTGCGGGGTGTGCTCACACCGCGCAGGGCGACTACTCGAGCCAGCTCGCGAACAAGCCGCGGGCGTACGTGGGCGGCACGCTCACCGGCGCGGTGGTGATGTCCACCATGCATCGCCGTGACTTCGTGTACGCGATCGACGTGGACGGGTCGGGCAGGCGCGCCGCCTTCACCCACCTCGCGCCGCGCGTCTTCCGCCTGGATCTGCGCGGCGGCACCGACCTCACGAAGCTGCCAGATCCACCGCCGCAGCTCGCCGACGCCGAGATCTGCTCCAACGAGTTCGACCCCGAGGGCCTCGCGTTCTCGCCCGACGGCACCATGGTCGCCGTGGCCGCGCGCGACGCCGCGGTGCGCATCTTCGATCTCAAGGGCAACCTGCTCCGCCAGACCTTCCTCGAGGAGCCGCTCGCCTCGCTGGCCTGGTCGCCCGACGGCAAGTACCTCGTGGCGGGCTCCGAGCACGGCCTGCTCACCGTCCTCAACGCGGCGGACCTGAGCTTCGGCTTCGACCTCCGCGCCCACCAGGACGCCGCCCGCGAGCTCGCCTTCGCCGACGACGGCACGCTCTGGAGCGGCGGCTGGGACAAGATCGTCCGGAGCTTCAAGATCGCCGTCGAGCAGCGCCAGATCACCGAGGTGCGGCTGCACGCCGATCGCAAGTCCGGGCTGACCTCGATCCACGGCATCGTGAACAACAAGGCGCCCGTTTCGCTCACGCTGGATGAGCGCAACGCGCTGGTGACGCTCTCGCCCGAGGCCGCGGTGAAGTCGGGCATCGACCCTGCGTTCTTGAAGGACCGCGTGGAGCAGCTCACGCCCGGCGGCACCGTGGAGCTGCCCGTGGCCAAGGACCAGACGCTCACCTTCAAGAACTTCGTCATCCCGCACGTCGACGTGGCCATCTGCGAGACCTGCCAGCCGCAGGGTGTGGACGGCGTGCTGGGCAAGGCGTTCGCCGAGCGCTTCGCGACCTCGCTCGACGAGGCGAACAAGGAAGTGATCATTCGTCTCAAGGACCCCGCCGCGGGCCCGAACCTCGCGGTGCCCGCGCTGCAGCCCGGCGCGCGCTGGGCCCTCGACGGCTTCGTGAACGACCTCACCGTGAGCCGCGACGGCACCCGCCTCGGCGTGGCCATGAACGAGACCAAGGCCGAGCGCACCCTGGCCCTCTACAAGCGCGAGAAGGCCGGCGAGGACGAGCCGGTCGCCCCGGGCAACGTCTCGGCCATCGTGGACGCCACCACCGGCAAGATCCTCGAGAAGCACAACCTGCACCACGGCATCGTCTCGACCGCGGCCATCTCGCCGGACGGCAAGTCCCTCGCCAGCGGCGGCTGGGACAAGAAGCTGTTCCTCTTCACCGGCAGCGACACGCCGCTCGCGACGTTCAACTACGGCTGGAGCGTGCGCAAGGTGCGCTTCTCGCCCGACGGCCGGCTGCTCGCGGTGGCCGCGTGGACCCCGCAGAACGCGCGCAACGCCGACTCGGACCCGGCCGCGCAGTTGATCCAGTTGATCTACGGAGACGCCAAGGTCTTTGAAGTCCACTAGACATCGGCGAAGAGGCCGACACCCAGGAAGTAGAAGATGACGAGCCCCAGGAGCGCGCGCCCCCAGCCGCGCTTCCAGAACGGGCCCTTGTTCTGGAACGGGACGATCACCAGCGACACGGCCATCGCGAAGAACGCCAGCCAGATGAGCCAGAGCGCCACGTGGGCCAGCGCGCCGAGGATCTTGTCGGTGAGGTGGTCGATCGACGCGAGGCCCTTGGGCCCGCCCACGAGGTAGGCCGCGAAGCCGACCACGGCGAGGATGCCGGTGACCACGAACCACGCGCGCACCAGCGGCTGTCGACCATAAGCCGCCATGCTCAGCGCTTCCGCCGCCCGACGAGCGCCAGCGCGCCCAGGCAGACCGCGAGGAGCGAAGCGTCCGTGGAGCCCGCGCCGCAGCCGCAGCCGCTGCTGGTGACGTTGTGGCTGCCCGTGGTGCTGCCGCTCGCCGACGCGCCGTGGCTCCCGCTGCTTCCGCTCGATGCGCCGCTGGTGCCGCCCGTGGTGCCCGTGCCCGTCGAGCCGCCGCCAGTGGTGCCGGTGGCCGTGGTGACGTGGCCCGCATCCGGCGCGACGCAGTGGCCGTGCGAGCAGACCTCCGCCGAGGGGCACTCGACGCCCACGCAGCCGGGATCCTTGCAGGTGCCGTCGGCGGGATCGCACGCGTCGCCGGCCGGGCACGCCACCTGGGTGCAGAGCGGCACGCAGCCCTGGCCCTCGAGGCACTTCTGGTCGAGCGGACACACCACCGACGCGGTGCACTGCGCCGAGCACTGGCCGGTCGCGGGATCGCACTGCTGGCCGCTGGGGCAGCTCAGGCCCTGGCAGTTGGGCGCCACGCACTGGTTGGTGCCGCCGACGTCGCACAACGTGCCCGGCTGGTTGGCGCAGCCCACGCCTGGAGCGAAGCACGAGCACGGCGGCTGGCAGGTGCCGGCGGCGCAGGTCTGGCCGGGCGGGCAGGTGATGTTCTGGCAGGGATCCACGCAGAGGCCGGTCTCGCAGGTCTGACCGACCGGACAGACCACGCCGTCGCACGAGGGCACGCACGCGCCGGCGGTGCAGGTGGAGCCCGCCGGGCAGCTCGCAGCCGTGCAGTCCTGGGGCACGCAGAGCTGGCCCAGGCTGGTGCTCGCGCAGGTGGAGCCCTGCGGGCAGGTGGTGAGCTCGCCCGAGGCGTCGCACTTGTTGAGGCACTGGTGCTGGTAGCACTCGGTGGCGCCGGCACAGCTGCCGGGCACGCCGTCGCAGTTCAGGTCCGGCGAGTCGCAGGTCTCGGGCGCGCCCGGGTGCACGTTGGGATCGTTGTCGTTGCAGTCGCAGACGGAGGGCGCGCCGGGGCAGTTGCAGTCCACGAAGTGGTCGCCGTCGGCGTCGGGGCACACCGCCGCGCCGCCCTCGGTGAGGCCGGCCACCGCGTCGAGCTCGGCCTCCTGCGAGTCGTACCCGCAGGCCGGGAAGTCCAGGCCGTCATTGCCCGCCACGACCGACGCGTAGCGGAAGGTGATGCCGCATGGCAGCGAGAACACCTGGGTGAACGAGTCGTCCTCCACGGCGTAGTCGGCGGTGTCGCCGCAGGCGCTGTGGCCCGTGGGATCCGGCGCGCGCGTGTTGAACCAACCCCAGGTGTAGATCTTGGAGAGCACCGCGCGGTTCCA
This sequence comes from Deltaproteobacteria bacterium, assembly GCA_018266075.1. Classification (GTDB taxonomy): domain Bacteria; phylum Myxococcota; class Myxococcia; order Myxococcales; family SZAS-1; genus SZAS-1. The sequence goes on from JAFEBB010000010.1 coordinate 10,608, forward strand.
CTTCTGCGGATCCACGCCGTCGGTGGCGGGGTGGAGCACCTCGTCGGTGGCGTAGGGGTTGTCGGTGAGGAAGACGGTGTACTCGAGCGACTCGCACGGCTGCGGGCCGTGATCGTTCTCCGCGAAGATGGCCACCCGGTTCGACGGCCCGCCCAGATCGAAGACCAGGCCTTCCCACGGATCGTAGAGCCCCGGCGTGCCGTCCGGCGCGCAGTTCGCCGAGCCGAAGACCGGGCAGTACACCCCGCTGCCGTTGTCGTGGAGGCTGTCGTCGAGCAGGCGGCAGGGCTGCCAGGAGAGGTGATCCGGCGCGGCCAGGTATTGCTGCGCGGTGGCGTAGTCGTTGTTCACCGTGGCGCAGCTGTAGCCGGGCGGGCAGTCATACGGCGCGGCGTCCACCGTGGCGCAGGCGTCGAAGTTGGTGACGTCGCCGCACTGGGGCCAGTTGTTGATGAGCTTGCCGTAGACCGGAAGCTGGGTGCCGTCGCGGCCGTTGGCGTCGCGGAAGATGTCGTTGACCACCGTGCCCGCAGACTGAATCGCGTCGATGCAGGCCTGCGTGGACGTGGGCGGGTTCGAGTCGCAGACGCCCGTCGACGCGCGCGCGGTGGAGGCCAGGGCGAGCACGCTCGCGGCCAGGAGGATTCGGTGTGTCATGCCTTCCCAGGCTACACCGATCCGCGGTCAGCGTTCCGGCAGCACGTAGTCGAGCTCATAGAAGTGGCTGCCATCCGGCTCAATGACGATGTTCATGGTCCCCGAGATGCCCGCGAGCGCGCCCGTGCCCGAGTCAGGAACCACGATCACCCGAAGCGAGTCGCGACCGCGATCCATCAAGCCCTGGTGGACGAGCACGAACGTCCCTGCGCGGCCTTGCAGCGTCGCGGTGACGCGCTCCACCGCCACGTAGGCCGCTGAGTTTTCGATCTCGGTGCGCGCGGCGATCATCTGCCCGCGGCTCGTGCCCTCGAGCGGGCCGTGGAAGCGCTTGTCGAGCCCGAGGCGACCAAATCCGCCCCACTCCTCTTCCTCGCCAATCGGCTTCAACTCCACATCGAACGGACCGCGCACGCGCATGCTTGCTCCCCGGTTGCGCGGGCAATCTCCCATCTGCGCGCGGCCGCGTATTGTACGAACGCGACGCGAGCGCACGATGGCCACCCGCACCACATGGAAATCGCGAGGCGTGCTGAACGGCACGGCGCTGCGGCGCGACTCGCCGCCCGGTCGCTACCTGCCCGAGCCGCCGCTCGACGGCTTCGTGGAGCACTTCTGGACCGTCGCGTGGAACCTCGATGCGCCCATCGTTCGCGAGACGCTGCCGCATCCGTCGGTGCACCTCATCGTGGAAGCCGGACGCTCGGGGCTGACCGGCCCGTTCACGCGGCGCTTCACGCGAAGGCTCGAGGGCCGCGGACGCGTGCTGGGCATCAAGTTCTTGCCGGGCGGCTTTCGACCTTTCTGGAAGCGATCGATCTCGAGCCTCGCGAACCGCGTGCTGCCGCTGGGCGAGGCGTTCGGACGCGCCGGCGAGACCTTCGAAACGGACATCCTCGCTTGCGGCGACGACGAGCCCGCGCTCCTCGCGCGCGCCGAGCAGTTCTTGCTCGCGCGACTGCCGCCGCCCGACGCGCAGGCGCAGCTCGCGCGCTCGCTCGTGGCGCGGATCCGCGCGGATCCGACGCTGCTCCGAACCGAGACGCTCGCGGATCAGGCGGGCTTGAGCGTGCGCGCGCTGCAGCGGCTCTTCAGCGGGTACGTGGGCGTGAGCCCGAAGTGGGTGATTCAGCGCTACCGCCTGCACGAGGCGATGGAGCGGCTCGAGTCGGGCGCAGCGCGCGATCTTCCGGCGCTGGCACAGGAGCTCGGCTACTTCGACCAGGCGCACTTCAGCCGCGCCTTCAAGGCGCTGCTCGGACGCAGCCCGGGAAGCTACGCGCGCGAATCCAAGTGAGCGTCGTGGCGTGACACGGCGTCGTCGACGGCCACGCGCTCCTTGGCGCTCAGCGCGCGGAACAACTTGGGCACGGCCTTCTCGCGCACGCGCTTCCAGGTGCCCACGATCCGCCCATCGACGACGACCGTGTGCTGGAAGAGCGGATTCGCGCGTGCGTCGAGGTGCTTGTGGTGCTGGGCGTCGAGCAGGCCCTCGCGCTCGGCGTAGGCCACGATGTACTCGTCGTAGTTCGGCAAGAGCAGCGCGTGCGGCGAACGGATCCGCGCGGATCCGATTTCGCCGTCGAAGAAGAGCAGGCGATCGTCGCGCTCGAGCAGTTCGAGCTTGGGGCGCACCGACTCCAGCGCCGCGCGCGCCTGCCCCATGGGCAGCCCGGACCACCACGCGAAGTCCTGCAAGCTCGCCGGCCCGTGGCTCGTGAAGAATCGGTGCGCCAGCTCTGCGAGCGCCGCGTCGCGAGACAGCCGCGCCTTCGGGACGCGCTCGTCGAGGCGCGCATACGTCTGGTGCTTGCCTCGCAAGCCGCCGCTGCAGATCAGCTGCGCGATCTCTGCGCTCATGAGCAGGTGACCCATGCGCACGCCGTCGCCGACACGAAGCCCGCGCTGCTCGAGCGCATCGACCAGCTCCGCGCGCGTGAGCTGCTTGCCTTCCAGGATTCGCGCGAACGCGTCGTCGGTCTTGGCGAGCAGCTTGGCGTCGACGTCGAGCTTGCGCAGGTAGGGCGCCATGGCCGCGCGGATCTGTGGCGCGCTCAGCTCCAGCATCCAGCGCAGATCCGCAGGCGCCACGAGGTGCCACGTGGGACGCAGCACGTGCGTGCGGATCACGCGGCCCTCAGCGAGCGCGCGATCGACGTCGCCGGCTGATGCGCTCGACCGTTGAACGACGGCCCAGCGCGCGCCCGGATAGTCCTGGGCCTGCACCGCGCCCAGCCGCTCGACCACGCGCTCCGGGCTCGCCAGCGGTTCCACCAGGTGCTGCGCGCGCAGCCGCCGCTGCAGGACGGCGTCGATGGACATGTTAACCGTCCCGTTAACGAACTAGAGGAAGCCCCAGCGCCGCCGCAGCGCCCACTCGGCGCCGAGCGCGAGCACGAGGAGGATCAGCGGCCAGGGCTTGTCCCAGATGGGCAGATCCTTGCGCGAGCCCACCTCCACGACCTCGGGCTCCTGCAGCGGCAGATCCGGGACGCCGCTGCTGGGCAGCGCCATCGTCTTTCCGCCGGTGACCTCCGCCAGCTCCTGCAACAATCGCGGGCGCGGCGCAGCGTCGGCGAGCTCGGGGCCCGCGGCGCGCACGGCCACCGCGTCCGACGCCTCGCTCGGCTCGCCCGGCCCGATCTGCGCGCGGGCGATGAGCTTGTACGGCCCGGCGGCGAGCGAGCCGAAGTCCACGCGCGCGGTGCCGTCGGGGCCCGTGGTGCTCTGGCGCTCCGCGACGACACGCCCCTCGTCGACCTGAATCGCGGCGGCGTAGACCTTGGCGCCCACGGCAGGTCCGTAGTCGGGCTGGCGGACGGTGATCGTTCCCTGCACCAGGTCGCCCGGCTCGACCATCGCGCGATCCGCCTGGATCCGCAGCGTGGTGAGATCCGGATCCTTCACCAGCCAGCGCAGCGCCTGGGTCCAGAGCTTGTCGTAGGCGCGCGCGGGCGTGCCGTTGGCAGCGGCGGGGAGCGTCCAGCTCCAGAGGCCGTCGGTCATGAGCGCCAGGCTGCGGCCGCGGCCGAACTCGCCCAGCGCCAGCACGGGAAGCTGCGTGCCCGACTGCTCCATCAGCACCTGCGCGCCCGCGCGCGCGTGGGTGACGTTCAAGCCGGGCAGCTGCGGGAGCTCGCCGTAGAGCTTCTGGTTGCCCTCGACGCTCGGCGCGAGCTGCGTGACCGGGTGCCGCGCGCCCTGCTCGGTGAGGTGCACAGAAAAAGCCTCGGGCTTGGCGGGCACGCCGTCGAACTCGACGGGCAGGATGTCGGCGAGCTCGGTGTCGTTGTAGTGGCCGTCGCCGAAGGAGTTCTCGCCGCCGATCATCGCGAACGCGCCGCCCTCGAGCACGTAGTCGCGGATGTCGGGCAGGAACTGGTCCACCTGGTTCGCGTAGGCGCGATCCTTGTGCGCGAAGTTCTGGAAGATGACCACGTCGAAGGTCTTGAGCTGGTCGTGGAAGATCTCGCGCACCGGGAAGGGGATGAGCGAGAGCTCGTTCTCGCTGGCGTGGGTGTTGTCGGTGGAGCTGCGCAAGATGAAGAAGCTGACGAGATCCACGTTCGGATCCTGCTTGAGCAAGCCGCGCAGGAAGCGCTCGTCCCAGCTCGGCCGGCCGACCACGAGCAGCACGCGCATGCGATCGCGGATCACCTTGAGCACGAACGATCGGCTGTTGTTGGCGGTGACGGCCTCGCCCGGAAGGACGGGCACGCTCACCGTGTAGACGAACTGGCCCGTCTGATCCGGCGCGAAGGAGAACTGCACCGGGTACTTCTCCTGGCCGCTGGTGAGATGAAGCGGCTGGGTGGCGACGACCTTTCCCTCGCGCTTGAGCACCACATCGATGTTCTGGCTGCCCACGCCGCGCGCGTGGATCTCGGCGTCCACGGTGACGGTGTTGCGCACGAAGGCGAAGTCGTCGACGGCGACTTTTTCCACCGCGAGGTCCTTCAAGCTGCCCTCGCCCACGATGAGGCTCGACACCGGGACGCCCAGGCCCTTGAGCTCCGCTTTGGCTGCGGGCGTGAGGCCCTCGGCGAGGCTCTGGTTGTCGGCGCCGTCGGTGACGAGGACGATGCCCGAGAGCTTGCGGCCCGCGGTCGCGCCCTGCCCTTCGGCCGCGGCGCGAATGGCGCCGAGCAGATCCGTGCGGCCGCCCTTCGCATCGAGCGGACCCGCAAGCCGGCCGAGATCGCTGGGCACGACTTCACGATCGAAGAGCGCGGCCTCGATGGAGAAGCGCGACTCGAGGTTTCGCCAGTCGGGCAGGCTCGCGGCGAAGTACTTCGACACGGCCTCGGCGCGTGCGGGCCCGCCCTCGCTCACCGGAAAGCCCATCGAGGCCGAGCGATCCACGAGCACGGCCAGGCGGTTCTTCACGCGCATGGTCTGCAGCAGGCGCACGCCGGGCTCGAGCAGCAGGAATGCGGCGGAGAGCATGGAGATCGTGCGCAGCGCGAGGAGCGTCCAGCGCCGCGCGCGCTTGGGCTCGCGACGCAGCCCGCGCTGGGCCAGCGCCACGCCCGCCACCGCGCCGAGCAGCAGCAGCACCAGCGCCCACACCGGCAGCGGCGAGAGCGAGACCAGCCGCCAGGCGTTGTAGTCCGAAGAGTTCACGGCGCGCGTCGGCTCGATTCAGGGGAGGCAGTGCTTCATCGACGGCGGCTCATGATGAACTTGAGGTGGACGGCGTCGTCTTTGTAGTCGAGGCAGAGCGCGTACATCACCAGGTTCACACCGGTGCGGATGGCGTACTCGCGCTGGTTCTCGCCGCCGGGCGTGACGTCGAACTCCCAGTCGCCGCGGTCGTCGCGGCTCCAGGCGCCGGCCATGTCGTTGCGCGAGTACATCACCGCCGCGCGCTTGCCGACCTTCGCCATCTCCAGCGTCGGCGACTCCAGCACCCGGCCCGACGGGTGATCGAGCAGGTAGAACGTCTTGTAGACCACGTGCTCCTGCGGCACCGGCGCGAGCTCGCTCTGCGGCAGCACGCGGGCCAGCTCGCGGCGGAAGCTCTGGTCGAAGTCGGGGCGCGAGGGGTCGTTCGATTCGGCGAGCAGGAAGCCGCCGTACGTGAGGTAGCGACGCAGGTTGGCGACCTCGGCGTCGGTGAGCGGCGGCAGCGCTCCCTCGCTCCCCAGGTAGACGAACGGGCTCTTGAAGAGCTCGCGATCAGCGAGCGAGACGGTGCGGACCGCAGGCAGCACCTCGACGCTCGTGCGGGAGCTCACCTCCCAGGCGAGCCGGCGCAGGCCGTTGGTGCGGCTGTCCCAGGTGCCGCCATGCTTGGCGAGCGCGGGCTGGAAGAGCGAGACCTCGCCGAAGGCGCGGGCGCGCGCGGGCCAGAGCGCACCGGCGCCCGCGAGCAATCCGAGCTGGAGGAAATCCCGGCGGCGCATGGAGTTGGCGGTGAGAACCGGGGAACAGCCGGTTCTCCCTGCCATTCCGGACATTTTGCGGTCGGGGCGACCAGGCAGCAACCCAGATTCAACCACTTCGGTCGGCGTTAGAAACGCCTCCTACATCCACCACGAGGGTGTGTCGGGCGGAGGAGTGCGGATAGTCCTCGGGTTTCGTCACCAGACCGGCTCGAATGGGATTCAATCGAACGTAGTCCACCGCTACTTGGAGGCCCGCTTCGTCTCGGATCACGCGATCGTGGAAGCTCTCTTGCCAGAGCCGGCCTTCGGATCCTCGAAGTCGATTGATCCGCAGCCCTGAGAATTGCTTCCACGACTTCATCACCGTCCGAATGTTGTGTGGCGCCTGGCATTGAATGACGAGATGCACGTGATCGGGCATGACCACGTACGCATGGATTCGTGCACGCCCCATACGATGAAGCCACCCAAGCGATTCGACCACCAGGTCTGCCTCGCTCACAGAGAGCGCCTGGAAGCGATTCTCGAGGCAGGTCGTCACGAGGTGAATCAGCCCGGGCCGATACCATCGCCCTCTGCGCAGACTGCGCTTCCCACTTCGGTCATCAACGAACATGCCTTCGCCTCTTCGTGGTGGATGTAGGAGGCGTTTCCAACGCCGACCGGAACCCTCGCGAAAAAAAGAACGCCGCCGGCCGCGTCCCCCCGACGCGACCGGCGGCATCCCGCTTCCGCTCGACAGGCCCCCTCCCACGCCCCACCCGCGCGCCCGTCGAACAGCTGCTCAGCGGACCCAACCCGTCGCCACCCGTCCCGACCGCTGATGGACACCCGTAAAGCAGCCTGCGTGCCAGCAAGGAACGTAGCGATATTGCTTGAGAGAGCTTCTTCGACACGAAAGCCATGTCCGCCCCGCGATCGCGCGCGATCGCGGGACGGTCACCCCCGAACGGGAGCAAACGCGCGGCACCGCCGTCGACACCAAGCCTGCGGCGCTCTACAACCAGCGCCCACCGCTCCCCGGACGGGTCCCCATGGCCGACAAGAAGTGGATCCTGCACGTCTGCGGCGCGCGCCCGAACTTCATGAAGGTCGCGCCCATCTGGGCCGCCATCGCCGCGCGCGACAAGCTGGGCCAGAAGCTGCTCCACACCGGCCAGCACTACGACGAGAAGATGAGCGACGTGTTCTTCGCCGAGCTCGGCCTGCCCGTTCCCGACATCTCGCTCGGCGTGGGCTCGGGCACGCAGGCGGAGCAGACCGGCAAGGTGATGGTGGCGCTGGAGAAGGTGGTGGCCGAGCAGCGGCCGGATCTCATCTCCGTGGTGGGCGACGTGAACAGCACGCTCGCGGCCGCGCTGGTGGCGGCGAAGGCGTGCATTCCCATCGCGCACGTGGAGGCCGGCTTGCGCAGCTTCGATCGCGCGATGCCCGAAGAAGTGAACCGCGTCGTCGTGGATCGGCTCTCGGATCTCCTGCTCACGCCCTCGGCGGATGGCGACGAGAACCTGCGCCGCGAGGGCGTGGATGCCTCGCGCATCGTGCGCGTGGGCAACGTGATGATCGATACCCTGCGCAAGAACCTGCCCGCAGCGCAGGCTCGGCCGATCTTGCGCGAGCTCGGGTTGAACGCGGGCGGCTACGCGTTGTGCACGCTGCACCGGCCGTCGAATGTGGACGACGCGGCGGTGCTCGGACGGATCCTCGATGCGCTCGGCGCCATCTCGCAGAAGCTGCCCCTCTTGTTTCCGGTGCACCCGCGCACGCGGAAGATGCTGGGCGCGTTCGACGCGAAGCTGAAGGCGTGGCCGCAGCTCCGGCTGTGCGAGCCGCTCGGGTACCTCGATTTTCTGGCGCTCACCAGCCAGGCCAAGCTGGTGCTCACCGACTCGGGCGGCTTGCAGGAAGAGACCACCGCGCTCGGCGTGCCGTGCTTGACCGTGCGCGAGAACACCGAGCGCCCGGCGACGGTGACCGAGGGCACGAACACCATCGTGGGAACGGATCCCAAGCGGATCGTGGCCGAAGCGGAGGCCGTGCTCGCCGGACGCGGGAAGGCCGGGCGCGTGCCCGAGCTGTGGGATGGGAAGACGGCCGAGCGGATTGCAGAGACGTATGAGCAGTTCTTGGGTCGGCGCTAGGAAGCGCCTCCCACAAACCCGGGTTCACCACTCGTCGTCGACCCACTTGGTGGACTGAGTTTTGTGGGAGGCGCTTCCCAGCGCCGATTCACTCGGAAGCGCTTCCCACAACAGCCCGGGTGAATTGGATCCTGTGGGAGGCGCTTCCAGCGCCGACAACTCACAACTTGCGCTTCGGCGCGGTACGAGCCGGGTGCGCGCGCACGTGCCGCACCACCGTGATGAAGTACTTCGCGTACTCGCGCCCTGCTTCGTCCTGGAGCAGCCGCGAGACGCGGTTCACGTCGATCAAGCCCGAGCGGACCAACTGCTCGACGTCGGCGCGCTGCTTGGCCTCGATGCCCGGGCTGTCGACGGCCGCCACCACCTTCATGGCCGTCAGGTTCTCCGGGCTCACCACCCGCACCTGCTTGCCGCGCACCCGCGCGCGGGCCGGGCTCGAGCAAGCCTCGAGGGAGATGGGATCGAACGCCACGAGAAGATCCACCTCGGTCCCCGTCTCGCGATCCGCGTAGACCAGGAGCGTGTCGAGGTCCTCGCGCAACACGAAGCGCGCGCCCATCTCCCGGACGAGGCGATCTTTCTCTTCCGGGTGGACCAAGACGTCGATGTCCTCGGTGGCGCGCACCATCCCGTGGGCGCTCAGCGCCAGGGCTCCCGCAAAGGCGGTCCGACGCTTGCGGCCCAGCAGGCGCACGACCTCTTCGAAGGTGCTCCAATAGCCCCCTGGGCGCTCCCTGGTCACGAGACCCTCGAAGAACTGGATGGTGAGCTCGAGCCCGGACATCTGGCTCCATCCTAACCGTCGGCGCTGGGAAGCGCCTCCCACACACCCACTTCACCAACTGGGTCACCTGCAAGTGGGTCACCTGGATCCTGTGGGAGGCGCTTCCCAGCGCCGACTATTTCCTTGGCAGCCGCTCAGTCATGAGCTGGCGCAGCGCCTGGCGGTCCTCGACCGAGAGCTGCTCGAACGGCTTCATCCGCTTCGCCACTTCGGCGAGCCAACCGACGCTCACCCGGATCTGCTTCGCGAGCAGCGCGTGGAAGGTCGTGGTCGCATCGGCGAGCGCGGCCAGATTCGCCGACTGGAATGAGTCGAGGTGTCCGACCAGGAGGTGGTGGTTCTCGCCAGGCCGCGACGACTCGCTCTCGCAGAGCGTGATCAGGTTGCGATCGTCGAGCTCGAGGTCGGGACGCCCGAGCAGGATGCAGCAGTGAAACGGGAAGATGTGATGCACCTGCAGCGCGGCGTGAAGGTTCATCCCGGGTCCGCAGCAGACGCAGCGCGGCTGCCGCAAGAGGTGCGCACGCTCGACGCGCGGCCACTCGGGGCTCCGGACCAGACCGTGGCGCGCGGCCTCGGCCGCGCCGTGATCGATCTTCGATGACATGGCGATCTCCTGGCGCAACGGGAGCGCCGCGGGCCGAGCGAGCAACCTCGACCCGCGGCTCCCCCAACCTCACGCCGCACCCGCCTTCACCGGCGGCACGGGCGCCGCCGCCGAGCTCGCATCCGGCGCGTCGTTCGCCGCCGGCGCGGACACCACCGGCGAGGCCACGGTGATGGTGGGCTCCCCCTCCGCCTTCACGGCCTGCTTCTGCCGCGAGCCCATCGTGTGCCGCAGCCGCCGCGTCTCCTGCAGCTTGGTCTTGCGCTGCAGGCGCTCCTCGGCGCTCATCGGCGCCGGCTGCTTGCGCAGGGCGATGCCGAACTTCGCCAGCACCGCCGTGTCGCCGCCGAAGTAGGCCTTGAGCCCGCCGTCGAGCTGCGTGACGAAGGTCTCCGTGGCCTGCGCCTGCGCGTCGCGATCCGCCACCGCCTTGCGATACTCCTCGCGGCGCTGATCGACCTGCTCGTACATCGCGAGCAGCGTCTCCAGCTTCGCCTGGAGCTTGGCCTGGTCGTACGTCACCCCCGCGATCACGAGCGTGGCCTTGCCCGAGAACGCGTCTTCGACCCCTTTGAGGCGGGCCGCGAGGAGCTGGTCGAATGCGCTCCCTCGGGCCCGATTGGCTGCAGCCATGGCTGCCTCCGGTTGTGTTCACCCACAGTGAAGGCATCTGCCTGCTGCGGGTGCGTCGGGCGACATGCCCGACTGATTTCGGGGATTGCAGCGCGTGTGCCACGCGCAACGCTTGGAATGCGCGTTGGGCGATGCGCTCGCGCGCGGCTGGCGATCCGCATCGCGCGGCTGCATGGACGCACACCGAGTGAAGTTGAACCTGCAGCGCGTGACGGGCGTCATGCGCCAACGCGAGCGCCTCGACAGCCAGGAGCGGTCGCGTCCTCGCCAACGCGGCGCTCGACTGCGCCTGATTGGCCAGCCCCTCTCGCGCGACGGCCGGCGGGTCAGCCCAGTGGATCGACGGGCCAGCCAAGCGGGCGCGCGGGCTCGCCCGTCGCGGATGCGCGTGAGCCACGCGCGCTGGCGCGTGGGCCAATCCGTTCGCCACGCGAGCCGATTTGGCGCGCTCGGGAGCCCAATGGGCCGGCGGCTCCGCCAGCGCGGTTGGGCCGCAGACCTCCAGGGCGCGCGGGCATGACCAGCCGGGACGGTCGGTGAACCCGTTTGGCAGAGCCGTACGCCAGTCGGGCAAGCGAGCGCGCGCATTGGGTCGACAGGCGCGCCAGGCATGGCCAGGCGGGGTGCAGCTCGGGCTGACGCGTCAGCCAAATTGGCCGAGGTGAAGATCGGAGCGGCGATCAGCGTCCGAAGTAGTCGCGGAACCAGGCCACGAAGCGCTTCACGCCTTCCTCCAGCGGCGTCGACGGCCGGAAGCCCACGTCGCGCTCGAGCTCCGAGGTGTCGGCGTTGGTGGCGTGCACGTCGCCAGGCTGCATGGGCAGGAAGTTTTTCACCGCCTTCTTGCCCAGCGCGGCCTCGAGCACCTCGATGAACCGCAGCACCTCCACCGGCTGGCTGTTGCCGATGTTGTAGATGCGGTACGGCGCGCTGCTGGTGGCCTCGTCGGGGTTGGCGCTCGACCACTTCGCATCCGGCGACGCGGGGCGATCGAGCGTGCGGATCACGCCCTCGACGATGTCGTCGACGTACGTGAAGTCGCGCCAGAGGTGCCCCTCGTTGAAGACGTCGATCGGGCGGCCCTTGGAGATGGCGTCGGCGAAGAGCATGGGCGCCATGTCCGGCCGGCCCCAGGGGCCGTAGACCGTGAAGAAGCGCAGGCCCGTCGTGGGGATTCGGTACAGGTGGCTGTACGAGTGGGCCATGAGCTCGTTCGCGCGCTTCGTCGCCGCGTAGAGGCTAACCGGGTGGCCGACCAAGTGGTGCTCGGAGAAAGGCGTGGTCGTATTGGCGCCGTAGACCGAGCTCGAGCTTGCGTAGACGAGATGTCGCACCTCGGCCTGGCGTGCTCCCTCGAGGATGTTGCCGAAGCCGACCAGGTTCGAGTCGATATAGGCCGCGGGGTTCTTGAGCGAGTAGCGGACGCCGACCTGCGCTGCGAGGTGGACCACCGCGGCAGGCTTCTTGGCGAAGAGCCGCGCCATGCCCTCGCGATCGGCGACGTCGAGCTGCTCGAAGGTGAAGCCCTTGCGACCTTCAATCCGGGCGAGGCGGGCGCGCTTGAGCGATGGGTCGTAGTAGGCGTTGAGGTTGTCGACGCCAACCACCTCGTCGCCGCGATCGAGCAGCCGCTCGGCGACGCGAGAGCCGATGAAGCCGGCGGCGCCTGTCAGCAGCACGTGCGTCATTGGAACTTCCTAGGCCTTCACCCAGGCGGTCCCGGATGGCGCCGGCGAGAGCGTATTGCGTGAATCGACGACGAGCTTCACGCCCGCGTAGAGCGCCGCGTCCTTGAACTGCTTGTGTGCGGTCGAGATAACGAGCGCGTCGAACCCTCGCAACGCCTCGTTGGTGCACGGCGTGGAGCTCATGCCCAGGTCGTACTTGCGCGTCTTGCGCGCCACCGGGAAGTACGGATCGCAGTACGCCACCTCGGCGCCGCGATCCTTGAGCAGCTCGATGATCTCGTAGCTCGGAGACTCACGGTCGTCGTCGATATCGGCTTTGTACGCCAGGCCGAGCACGCAGATCTTCGCGCCCTTGAGGCTCTTGCTCTGGTCGTTGAGCGCCGCCGCGGTCTTGTCGACCACGTAGTGCGGCATGTTCGTGTTCACCTCGCCCGCGAGGTGGATGAAGCGCGTCCAGACGCCGTACTCGGCCGCCTTCCACGAGAGGTAGAACGGATCCAGCGGGATGCAGTGACCGCCGAGGCCGGGCCCCGGGTAGAACGGCGTGAAACCAAAAGGTTTCGTCTTCGCCGCCTCGATCACCTCCCAGACGTCGATGCCCATCTTGTCGAACGCGACCTTGAGCTCGTTCACCAGGGCGATGTTCACCGAGCGGTAGATGTTCTCGAGGAGCTTCGCGCTCTCGGCCACACGCGCATTCGAGACGGGGACGACCTTGTCGATCGCCGCCGAATAGAGCGCCACCGCCGCCTCGGTCGACGGCGAGTTGATGCCGCCCACGACCTTGGGGATGGTCTTGGTGGAAAAGCTCGCGTTGCCCGGGTCCTCGCGCTCGGGCGAGAAGGCGAGCAGGAAGTCGTCGGGGCACTTGAGGCCCGAGGTCGCAAGGATGGGCTGGACCTCTTCGTCGGTCGTGCCCGGGTAGGTGGTCGACTCGAGGATGACGAGCTGGCCCTTGCGGAGCCGCTTGGCGATCTCGCGCGCGGTCGCGTGGATGTAGCCGTTGTCTGGCTCGCGGTGCAGGCCGAGCGGCGTGGGCACGCAGATGATGATCGCGTCGGCGTCCTTGAGGCCATCGAAGTCGGCGCTGGCGACGTAGCGGCCCGACTTCACCGCTTGGGCCACGCGCTCCTTGCCGATTTGCTTGATGTAGCTCTCGCCGCGGTTGATGGCCGCGACTTTGGCAGGATCGACGTCGAAGCCGGAGACGCGGAAGCCGGCCTCGGCAAAGACGAGGCCGAGCGGGAGGCCGACGTAGCCCTGGCCGATGATGGCGATGCGGGCCGATTTGTCGGCGACCCGCTGGAGGATGGTGGCACCCACGGCTTCTCCGAGGAATGACGAGGACTTCCGGGGCCTACCCTAGGTCAGTGGGCGGGGACCGGGCAAATCGTTCAGCTCCACGACCTCTTGCTGTCCGCCTCTCGACGCCGAGCCGCGATTCGATTCGATGAATCGTCCGCGGGATTGGACGCACCAGACGGTCAGCACACACGTCGAGACGATCGAACTTCCACGTGATTGGCGCCTCGGCCCCATGCTGGTGTACACAGAGACGCCCGTGAACACTGCGAAATCCCGGTCGGACTCCCAGATGTTGGCTGTCGCCGGGTGCTGTTCCGCCGGGGTTCCCGCGGCTTGCGCGTCTTGGGGAGTCCCCTCGTGACCGTTCTTCAAGCGCTCGCAGTCCTCAACCTCGTCACGATCGCGCTCGCATTTGCAGAGCTGCGGCCGTCCACCTTCATCATCGCCGCCAACCTGGCCCTGGTGTGCCTGTCCATGCAGGACATCGCCTCCTTCGGAAGGCCACCTGCGCAGTCCTTCGTCCCCGAGAGTGTCTTCGCTGCCGAGAGCATCCAGTGCGCAATTTGGGTGCTGGCGATTCCGTCGGTCATTGCCTTTGTGACCGCGCTAATCCCATATTCACAACGAACGCCCTCCAGTGAGTTCCCCAAGCTTCCGAAGCAGCTCCTCTGGGGTGCTTACATCTACTTCGGTGCGTACACACTCTCGATGAAGACGATCTTCGAGACGTCCTATGCGGCGAGCGACCAGATCGTCTTCAATCTCAACCTGGGCGGCGCCAACGCGCTCATCTTCAGCATCTTCATCTACGAAATAGCTCGACGCTCCATGCAGCGGCCCGAGCGCTCGATGCTCTATTTCGTAACTGTGACGCTGGTGGTTGCCGCCACCCAGTTGTTCAAGGGCGCGACGGGGCTCGCTGCTGGAAATCTCATCACTGCATCTTTTCTGATCTTCTCAAGCAAACCGAAGTGGACGCGTGCCGTTCTTCTCGCTTCGACGATCCTGGCAAGTACCTTGGCTGCATACACCGTCCGAGGTGTTCGAACCCAAGTCTCCGACATTGGCTCCGCAGCCGTCTCCGAGCTTTACGCCCAGACGATTTCGTCGGGAGATGGGCCTTGGGCCTCAGGTCCGCTCTCACGGCTTCAGAGCGTCGGCAATGCGGTACAGAGCGCCACCCACGTTCTCGAGTGTGTGAGCCTCTACAACTCCGGAATCAGTCGCGAGTGGAGATCCACCTATGCCCCCATTGTCTACACTTTCGAGCCCTCATTCCTGTTGAATGTGTTCGACCTCACAAGACCGAAAGAAGCGGCCTGGGAGCTCTTCGAGTACTTCGTGCACGGCGGAGGCATCAATACCTTCGGCGAGTTCTACTGGAACGGCGGCTTCCTCTGCGTCGTCGTCATGTCTGGGCTCACGCTGTGGTTCGCATACCTGTGCGACACGCGCTTCCGCGACGACTACCGCTGGCTGATGCTCCAGTGCTGCTTCGCACCGGGTCTTCTCATGGGACTGGGCTATGGCTTCGCGCAGGTCTCTCGCGGATTCTTCAATGGTCTGATCGCGATTCTAGCCATTGCGCTCCTGAACAAGCGCGTTCGCGTCCGATTGGTACCCACCAGACCGGCGAATTCTCGAATGTCGAAGACTAATGAGGCTGCGGCCCCATGACATTCGAGCCGTTCCACCGTCGCCGCATTTCCTGGCTGGATCCGCGCATGGCCCCCGTCTTCATCGCCGCAGCGGTGATGGTGGCTACCTTCGCCATCTTTTGGCCAACGACCCTCATCAACGGCGACGAGATCTCTTACGCGGGGCAAGCCCGAATGCTTGCCGCGCTGCACGTCGTCCCACGAGACGGCGATCCGTTCCCTGCGCCTCTGGGTACTGGCGGCGAAACCGTGAGGTACCCGCTCGGCCGGCCTGCGCTTCTCGCGCTTCCGTCCGTTCTCGGCTTCCGCTGGATGTACCTCGCACCGCTCATCCTGCACATGATGGGTGTGCTCTCATTTGGGAGGATGCTGATCCGTCGCGACCTGCCGGGGCACCTGGCGCTGGTCTTTGCGTTTCATCCCGTGTTCTGGCCGTTCGCGCGAACGCTCATGTCTGACCTGCCGGCGGTGGTGGGTTTCATCGCAGCTATGGATGCCTGGGAGAACGAACAACCCGGTATGAGCGCGCTCGGCTTAGGCTGGGCCATCGCCGTACGTTCTGCCTCATTGTTCCCTGCTCTCGGCTTCATCCTCGCGGTCTCCGGTGCGCTCAGGAAACGGTCGCGCGACGCAATGATTCTTGGGCTGGGATGTACGCTTGGCCTTCTCTTGGAGTTCGCTTCCACGGAGCTCATTCACGGTTCCATGACGTCGCGCTACTCCGATGCGGCCAGCGCTCTGCTGAGCCTGTCCAACGCACCTGAGAACCTGCTCCTCTATGCCGCCGGACTGATGCTGATTCCGCCTCTCCCCCTCCTTTGGCTGGCCGCAAGCCGACGGATTGAGCGCTGGGCAGCCGTAGCCGTTCCGTCAATCTCGTTCTTCATATTTTATGCATACCACGACAGCTCCACCCGACTTCTCGAGACCTTCCTGGGCGGTCAACGGCTGATCATGCCCGCCCATGCCGCGCTGCTTATGGCTACCTCCACCACGTGGGGCCACCTTCCGTTCTTGAAGTGGACGAAGCTGGTTTTCGTGTCGGCGGTTGCTGCCGGTTGGCTTGGTTGCTTTGCCGTGCAGCACCTCGAACTACGCTATGGCGTCGCCCGTGATGCGCTCGTCGCTTGTGAGGCTAAGGCGGTCTCCTACAATACAAACGCCAGCCGCGTGGCGCTCGCCACGGATGCCCAGACCTTTCACCTCATCGACGAGCGGGCGCCCCGAGCTGGAGACGAGGTCGTGATCATCTCGAGGGGGTCAACCGACAAACCAACCTCTCGACCGACCGTGGAACTACACTCTTCCTCATGAGCTCTCTGCGCGGAAGGACCGATGTGGAAAGTTTGGAGAATTCATGATCTTCGACCTCCGAGAGAATCGGCCGTCCTGCGCCTCCACGGGGCAGGCTTGCTCCCAAACCGATCTCTATTGAGGTCTATTGAGGATTCCAGTCAATGAGCTCGGAACTGAAAACAATAGGAATCGTGGGGGCCGGGGCGGTGGTGGAGCAATTGCATCTTCCTGCCCTGCAAACCCTCCCAAATGTGCAGGTCTCCTGGGTGCTCGACATCGATCCCGGGCGGGCGCAGCGCGTCGCGAGGATGTTCAAGGTCTCCAAGGTCCTCGACGACCTCTCCCAAGCTCCTCCGACGTTTGCGGTCCTGGCTGCCACTCCCGTTGGATACCGCCGCCGAATCATCGAGACGCTCCTCGAGCGAGGCTCGCACGTTCTTTCTGAGAAGCCATTCGCCGCGACTCTTCAAGATCACGACCAACTCGTGAGCGCCGCCCAGCGGGCTCACCTCCAGATTGGTGTGGGTTTGATGCGGCGCTGCTATCGCCCGACCATCATGGCGCGTGCGCTCGTTCAAAGTGGAGTACTTGGAGCCGTCCAAGAGGTCTATGCAGGAGAAGGCGGGAAGATGCGAGGCACCGGCAGAGCATCCAACTGGTATCAAACGAACCGGGAGGCCTCAGGTGGAGGAATTCTCATCGAGACAGGCTCTCACCTCCTCGACCAGGTAATCTCGATCTGCGGCGCATCCGACGCTGAGGTTGATGAGTTTAAGCATGTGAGCGTCGAGGACCTCGACTTCCACGTGGATCTGAAAGTCAACGCGAGGACGCCAACGGGAAGAGTCCCGATGCGATTTTCTCTTTCACGAATCCGAGAGATTGCGAATGGGATCTGGATCCGCTTCGAACGGGGAGCGGTACAGCTCGAGACCTCGCCGGACGCGAGTGTGGTCCTCTTGGACAGTGATCGCCATCGCATCGGGACAGTCAACAACGACGTCGGCGCAACGAAGCCATTCCAGGCCTTTCGTGACGAATGGGCTGCGTTCCTCGAGCAATGCACGACCGGTCGCCAAGGTTCGATGTCGGCGCAAAGCGCCCGCCTGAGCACTCAGATCGTCGATGAGTGCTACGCACGGCGACACGACGCGTCCACGGTGGAGTCACCATGAAGCGAATCGCTGTCTTCGGGGCAACCGGTCAGGTTGGTCGAGCCATCATCTCAAGATGGGCCCGTTCACGAAACACGCAGATTGTCGCAATCGTGCGGAATGAATTCGGGGCGCTGGGTCTCAAGGGACTCCCCAATACCGAGATCCGCACGGGTGATCCGGCCAACGCGGATTCGGTTGCCGAGCTTCTCGAGGGCTGTGACGCCGTTCTCAACTCCGCGCTCGCCACAGGGCTCCCAAATCAATCACGTGCACTCAACCGGGCAATGGTGGAGAACTCTGCCGAGGTCGCGCGCCGGGCAGGTCGGCTCAGAGCGTTCGTCCAACTCAGCTCTGTTGCGGTCTACGGCTTTCCAGTCGCAGAACGGAAAGGTGATTTCACGAGGCCTCAACCTGCAACCGGCTACGGGAGGGATAAACTCTACATTGAGGAGATTGTCCGCCGCTCCTTCACTTCAGACAGCTGCCCAGGTCATGTCGTTCGCGTCGGCCATGTCCTGGGGCCTTATCAGGGCCACTCTCGAGGCATCATCGCGCAGCTCTTTGATCCTTCTTTTCAACTACCGTTCGACGGAAGCAAGCCCTCGAATGCAATCCACGTGGACCACCTCGCGTTCGCGCTGCGCGCGCTGATCGATCAGCGAGGCTCCTCCAACTGCTTCAACGCGGTCGGGGACGGAAATCCGACGTGGCACCAGGTCTTCGAGGACCACGCACGCACCGTTGGCACGAAAATGCCCCGCTCCATGTCCCCCGAGGAGTCTTCACAAAGGCGTGCAGCAGAGCTCGCAAAGCTTCGTTCTTCGCGAATGGTTCAAGCAGCCCGGGACACGCTTCGTCCAGCGGTCTCGGCGTTTGTGAGCGCGTTCGCATCTTCACCGGCAATTCGCGACCTGGGCCACGAGGTGCTCGTTCGGGCCCCACGCTCGGCCGAGAGCGCCATCAAGCGCGCGTATACCTCGTGGTCTGCACGCGATCAGACCTCAGCGGTCTCTTCGTCACCTCAGACCGACGTTCCTCCCTGGTACTACTGGGATGGCGTGCCCGGACCCAATCTCCTCGAACGCTTCAACGTTCAGCAAGAGCTGACCGCTGCTGAAATCGAGAGTGATTTGAAAGCTTGGGCGAGCGCAATGGCCAATCCGCTCTGACTCGCGCGCCGATCAATCCACTTTCTCGGAGGCCGGCAGGATGCCGAGCGCCCGGAGCAATACGTGAAACCGATGCTGCCACTGGTGCTCACGAATGCATCGCGCTCTCGCCCGAGCGGCCATGGCGTCGGACTCGTCGCGGTTTCGAAGGTGGTGTCTGAGCAGGTCAATCAGCTCATCCAGCCCTCGATAGCACTGGATTTCGTGTCCCAGCTCAAAACAAGCCGCAAGGTCACTATTGTAAGTTGTGATATACACGCCCCTACCTACCGACGGGATTTCAAAGTCTCTTCCCTTCAAATTCGTGAGCCACTTTGAATAGTGCATGTCTCCGTGGCCGAGATTGACCCAGCACCGATTGAAAAAGAGACGCATTTCCGCATCATCGAGTGTGCGAGAGTCACTCCAATTCATCCCAAAATGTGAGACTTTTATGCCCGCCTTCTGGAGCGCCCTTAGGAGCTCCGGGCGATAGCCGAAGTTGTTCCCGACAAACCCAACCTCGATATCTCGAGCGACCTCCATGGGCTTGAACCAATCGACATTGACGCCCTCGGGAACGAAAAGCGCTTGCCCATCCTCTGCCCAGTACCAGGGCAGCACGTTGCTCGCGGAAGTCCACGCCAGGTCGACGTGCGGCGCAAATTGCTTCATTCCTGTGGATGGATCGCCTCGCTCAATCTCGTCCCACCAGTTTTTGTCATCGAACGAGACGTTGACAATGGGGATGCCGACTTCATCTTTGATCCTTTGAATCGCCTCCGGCGTGATGTCGTAACCTAGGGCGTACGAAAGGAACCAGTCAACCGGACGCTCGCGGTGTGCCTTCTTCAGCGCCTCGAGCATTTGATTCATTACTTCCCGACGACGATCCAGGTGTCCCGAAGTTCTCGTGTGGAGCGACTTCAACGTGAATCCGTGGCCTTCGTAGTCGAAGCGGGTGGTCGGCCCCAATGAGGGGAGCGCAGCGGCAATTTGATTTTGGTGCCACCAGTGCGAAGGGACATATGCAAACGTGTGAATCTCTCCGAGCGGCCGCTTCTTCGGTGTGTATCCTCGGGCCTGGATCTTTCGAAGAGCTCGCGCGACATGTGCGGACGGCCGGTACGCGTCGGGCGTCCCCTCCGTCGCAACCACATAGCGTTCCACACGAGCTCGATAGGTGTGATCGAACCAGAGCTCTTGCGCTAGGGCGTATGCAGCACGCCCCACCGGATTCGCCTGCAAGGCCTCCTTTACCCGCTCACGCATGTCGTCTACCTTCCTGACGGGAAACGTCCCGCCTTCTTACTACGCTCGCTCCGTGGAATCAGCACGTACGAGCGGTTGCCTCTCGTGCCGAAATCCGAGTGAGTTCGTCGGCACTGAGGCCTCTTCGAGGAGCTGTGCCACGCGATGAGAGTCCTGTTCATCTCTGATACCGAGACTCGAGGCGGAGCTGCCATCGCGGCCTCGCGCCTGGCTCGGGGTCTTTCCGAAGCAGGCGTCGAGGTTGAGCGCCTCTATGCCATCCGGAGCAGCGAGGCATACACGGAACCAGCGCCCTGGAGATCTTCATATGCGGGACTTCCTCGTGCGCTCGAAGTGGGCCTCAATGGCGTCGCCCGCCGAAACGTCGCAATCGCAAAGACCATGGCGCGCGAAGTGGCGACCAGGCACCTCCGTCAGGCCATTGAGAGCCGCTCCTTTGATATCCTTCACGTTCACGCCATTCACAATTCGAGCTGGAACCACAAGTCCCTCGCGAGTATCTCACCAGATTTGCCGACGGTCTGGACATTCCATGATTACTGGGGGTTCTCGCCGGAGTCCTACCTCTTCCGAGACGCCACGGGCCATGAGCGCCGGCTCAAACCGGATGGGGTGGATCGCCGACGTGCGATGGATGTCCGCAAGGCCTACTTCACCTCCCGGCGTCGGCTCGCCCTCGCTGGGAACAGCCGCGATACTTCGCGCCTCGCTTCGGCATCGCTTGGAATGGCTGTCGAGACAATTCCTTATGGGCTCCCACTCGACCTCTACAGACCGCTTGAGCGAACAGCCGCTCGCTCTGTGCTGGATCTTGCCAATAACTTCATCATTGGATTCTCGTCGGACCTCAATACGGATCCGATCAAGGGAATGGGCGTGCTCAAGGAGGCGCTCTCCCGCCTTCCGGACGGCTTCGCTTCGGCGGTCGCCATGGGATCCGCTCGCGCCGGCGACGAGATCGTCGGTTCGGTACCTCTTCGGACGCTCGGTCGCATTGACAACCCAAGACTCCAGTCGATTGTGTATTCCGCCGCGGATGTTTTCGTCGTGCCGTCACTCGCGGAGGCAATGGGTCAAGTCGCCATGGAGGCCATCGCTTGTGGAACTCCCGTTGTGGCATCGGACGTCGGAGGCCTGCCCGATGCCGTCATCCCCGATCGCTCGGGATGGCTGTTTCCTGCCGGAAATGTAGCGGCTCTTGCAGAGCGCCTCGACAAATTGATGCGCATGCCCGCCCATGCTCGCGATCTGCGAGGGACATGCAGGCGGATGGCCGAGGAGAATTGGGCGATCTCACGGCAGGCGCATGACTATATTCGTCTCTACCAGCGACTTCTTTTTAGAAGCTGATCATCGTCCAGGTGATACTGCTAAGTTCGAATGAGCTTCCTCAGCTTCCGCCGAGCTCCCCAGAAGGCCTGCTTGAGACCGACCCGGGCTGTCCGAATACCCTGCTCGAAGAGTTCGTCACTTTGACGCGCGGCATCCTCCGCACGTACATACTCGATCAGCCATCGTCGATGGTCGGAGGGAACTGCCATCAGAATGTCGTCGCGAATGACAGTGAAATAACGACGATCAGAGAGCAATGGGCCACTCATGAGCTCGCGGATTGATGGCCAAATCTCATAGTTGTGAGGTGCGCCCGGTGGCGACAGGAACAGCCGTGCATCATCGACGAACACGAAGTGCGCCAACGGGGACTCGCCAATAAACCTTAGCTCGTCAGTAAGAGGGCATTCATCCTGAGAACCGTGTGTCTCGGCGCTCCCGCACCAGTGGGCGTCCAGCCAAAACACCGCAGGCCCCTTGAGCGTCGGCACGAGCTCGCGCAGGAAGCTTCGCGTATCAGTATTTCGAATGGTGATGTTCGTCCGAGCAGAGAGGCGAGCAGTCGTCTGCGCATAGATCTCGGGCTGAGCTTCGACGGAGTACACCTTTGAGAATATGCCCGATGCCCACTCCGTGGTCTGTCCACGGAACGTTCCGGTCTCGACGAACGTCTCAACCTTGAATGCATTGTGGAGCTCGGTGATGAGCCTCCTTGGCGCACCGTAGTAGATCATTCCCATGGCCATTCCATTTCTCGCTCGAGGAGCACTTCTCGAGAGTGATCTCAAGTCTTCTCAAGCATCACACGCCGATTGCAACGAAGATTCCATCAACCTGCAACAATTGACCGGTCTTCTGGTCTGCAAACCCAGGCTCGATGGACACGAGACCAAATCCCGATCGCTGTAGACGGTCCACAATTTCGGTAAACATCGACTGTCCCTCATAAAGAGGAACCAGCGAGAGCTCGCACTCCAGCGCTCGAACGCGGCTCAGTGTTTCGGCGGCCCCGTCGAGGACCTGTCCCTCGAGTCCCTGCACGTCGATCTTGAGGTACAAGCGCTCGAACTGCTTGCGCAGATCGACAGTCAGCTCGTCGAGGGTATCCATCGGGACCTGCTCCACGCGCGTGTACTTCGAGTCCGGCGCGTTGGCGAGGTGCTTGCTCAGCATGGGAAGCATCGAGCTGCTGAAGGAGTTGCCGGCAACGTTCAAAGATACGGTGCCCGCCTCCCGCCCAACGGCGCTCCGAACTGCCCTCCACGCCCCGTCGTTTCGAGCGCGCGTCGAGAGGGCAGCGAAGGCGTCGCCCAGCGGCTCGAAAGAGACCACCTGGCCGCGGTACCCGTCAGTGCGTAGCGCCGAGACGTATTGGCCGATGTTGGCACCCACGTCGACCACGAGATCGACGCCCTGGCTCTGGATCAACCGCAGCCGACGCTGATTGACCGACCTGGTCGGTTCGTATCGGACGAGGTCGACGCCCAACCGCCGGGTCAGGGTTCGCACCGCTTTCGCGACGTTGGTCAGCATGCGTTTGCCTCGGAGCTCTTCAGATTCGAGCGGGTCGTCCAGTCCGGCTCGACCGCGATGTGGCAAGAGGTATTGTGAAGCCCCTTGAGTTTTTCGTAGTCAAGAACCTCGCCACTGAGAAACCGACTATTCAATTCGCCTGGCGAGCCACCCGCGTGCGGATACTGCGACTGCGTATCCACACGATTGAGCACAAGGTTCACGAGCCTAGACTCGGGGTAGCAGACCACTCGGCGCCCTGGTAGCGGGTTGCGGAGCATAACGGACTCGATGTGCGTGACGTGTGAGAACTCGGGCAGCGCGCTGAAGTAGGGCACGAATTGGTCATGGCGAAAGATGTAACCATCAATGAACATCGCACCTGCCCAGTCACCCTTCGGGTAGGGATATCCAGTAGCCGCGCGGGCCAACCTCAACCAGCGACTGGTCGGGCTGCGGTAGTCCCACGTGAGGTCGTCGTCGAGGGGCGGGCACGTCTCGGCCAGATTGAGCGGCTGGCAGAAACTGACCCGCGGGTTTAGGCGCAACGAGACGGACACCACATCCTGCTGGCGGCGCAGCACGTTGAAGGGATGGTCCGTCCATGCGACCGGTCGAATAATGACGATGTCGTCTGTGAAGAAGGTGAAGAACTCCCTGCGCTCACGCTCCACGAGCGAGGCGATCTGCGCCTTGATGGGTCGATCTTTTACCTGCAGAGAGAGCTCCACCTCCGGGTGCAAGCTCCGGAAGCGTTCGTACCCCTCTCCGAATCCCGAATTGCTGGCCGCGTAGAGCACGGCAATCGACAGGGACGACTGCTCTCGAATCTGCTCCTTGAGGCTGCGAACCAGGAGCTCCAACTGAGCCGGGCGGTCCTTCGAAAATATCACCGCGCGCATGGTTCACCCACCTCACGAACTCCTATCAAGTTCAACCACTCGATTCAGAGCGCTCTCGATTCCTTCCGGATCGGGAAACGGCTGAGCAGCTTTGACATCAGAACCTGACGCCCACCTGGCTCCAACGAGAAGGCCAGTGCCAAGTGGGCGATTCCGACGAGCGCACACTTGCCGATGAAGGAAGACCACCGAAGCGCGTGGGGAAGATACACCGCCTCGACGAACGCGAGGGCCATGGAAATGATGACCACGGGCATGCCCGTCAGCTGAAGTCGCTGGCCCTCCCGCCCGCGAATTTGCACGCGATGGTTGACTAGCGCGCCGTAGATGAGGAGTGAGCCCACCGAGATCGTCGCAGAGGCCGCAGGCAGGCCGTAGGAGCCCAGCAGCACCAGGGCCACATACATGAGGGGCAACCGGACGATTGCCTCGCCCGTAGCGAGCCAGGCGGCCTCTCGAATGGCGCCCGTGGATGTCAACACGATTGAAAGCAAGAACTCACGCGCTCCCAGGACGCCCGCGAGGCCCAGGGCGATATTGAGTACGGCACCGCCGTAGTTCGATGGGCCCACCCAGAGGTGCACGAAGTCCTCGTTGATGGCGAGGAGCGCGGGAATCGACCCGGCAACGATGAGAGACCAAAGCCCGAGCAACTGCCTCGTTGGCCGCACCGCCTGGCTCTCCCCGCGCTCACCCACGAAGTGCGAGAGGCCGCTGAGCACCGCATTCGCGATTGGGTTTACGAAGTTCATCGCAACGCGAAGGATTCGATCGGTGAGTGCGTAGGCGGTCGCCGCCGCCGGGCTGATGATTCCGGAGACGAGAGCAACTTCGATATTGGATGCAATCTGAAGCACGATTCGGCTGAGCGTCGTGGGCAAGATCGTAGTGATCAGCTCCCGAATCTCGGTTCGCGTAGTGCTTGGCCGAGGCAGCCCCAGCCGCCTCCACAATGCAGTCGTCCAGATCATTGCAATCATCAAATTGCAAACCACGCCCGCCAACGACCCGATGCCGAGCGCGATGACACCTCGGCCGAGCAACAACGTCACGACGATGACCACGGTCTCCATGATCTGGCCGGTCAGTCGAGCGACGGCGCCAATCTCCGCGCGTTGCCATGCACCCGTAATTGCCAAGACGTTCGCCGAAAAGATCGAACCGGCCGCTCCTAGCGCGGTGAGCGCAAAGGTCGTCGCCAGCGCGCCGTGGGAAGCCTCCGGCGCCCGAACGACGCGCGGAATGAAGGGGGCAATCGCGATTCCACACAGCACCATCACCGCGCAGATGGTGGCGATCAGGATCAGACCTGCACCGCTGGTCTGAAGGAAGCCGCGGCGGTCTCCGGCTCCCCAACGCTGCGCGAGACGCTGCGAGACGACGGAGCTGATGCCCACATCGAAGAGGCTCAGCATTCCCACCACGTTAGCCGACGCGAGCCAGCCTCCGTAGACATCCACCCCAAAGCGGCTGAGATAGAGCGGAACCAAAATGATTCCGCGAACGATGGTCATCACCGCGCCGACGTAGCTCGCCGCGAGAGCCACCGCAGCCGACCGGGTGCGGCCCGCGGGCTTCTCCGCGAAGGCCGGTTCCGGCGCCGGCGGCGTGACGCTTTCCGCGGCGCCCTTTCGCAGTTCTGGCTGCATCAGGGTCTCGTGACGGGTGTACCAGAGTTGGCCGCGCAGGCCAATGGGATCACCGGGTTACGCTGGGCGTGTCGACCGCTCGCGAGCGCGCGGCTCCGCCTTGCGCCGCGTCCGACCTCCGCTATGCTACGGCCGCTCAGTTGCTCGGTGCCGCTCGGCCGACGCCAGGCCGCTCGGTTGGCACTCCGGCTCCCGCAAACTGGCAGATTGCAGGACCGAATGAAGAAGCGGCTCGTCATCTGGGGTGCCTCAGGCCACGCCCGCGTGGTCGCGGACATCGCCATGCTGAGTGGCGACTTCGACCTCGCGGGATTCATCGACGATCGCACGCCCGAGCGCAGGGGCGAGGCCTTCTGTGGCGCGCAGGTGCTGGGCGGCCGCGAGGTGCTCCCGGGTCTCGCGTCGGCCGGGGTGTCCCATGGGTTGCTTGCCTTTGGAGACTGCACTGCGCGGGTTGCCTTGGGCGCGGTGCTTCGCTCACACGGCCTCGAGCTTGCGGTCGCGGTTCACCCGTCGGCGGTCGTCGCTTCCGATGTTCGGCTCGGAGCCGGGACCGTGGTCGCGGCCAATGCGGTCATAAATCCCAATGCCACAATCGGCGAGAACGTCATTGTGAATACTTCGGCGGTTGTGGAGCACGATTGTGTGATTGGGGAGGGAGCGCACATCGCGCCAGGCGCCCGGCTTGCGGGCCGGGTTCAGGTCGGGGCGCGCGCTTGGGTCGGACTGGGCGCGCTCGTGATCGAAGATCGCCGCATTGGGGCCGACAGCTTCATCGGCGCCGGAGCCGTGGTCGTCGAACACATTCCGGACAACGTCGTGGCTTTCGGCGTGCCCGCGACAGTGCGGCGCGCCAACGGACGTTCAGCGTAGGCTGCTTCGGAAAGCGAAACCCGTGACGCATGGACTCCTCTGCTCCAAGCCGGATCAAGCGAGCCCCTGAAGACCTGGCCATTCTGGGTGGCCCACGCGCCTTTGATGACCGGGTGGTGCTTGGTCAGCCGAACATCGGCGATCGCGCTAAGCTCCACGCCCGGCTTGACGCCATCCTGGATTCCAAGTGGCTGACGAACGTCGGCCCCAAGGTTCAGGAGCTGGAGAAGCGCTTGGCGCAATACCTCGGTGTCGAGCACTGCATTACGGTCTGCAATGCCACCATTGGGCTTCAGATGGTGGCCCGGGCCTGCTTTCGACCCGGCGGCGAGGTGATCGCGCCCTCCTTCACCTTCGTCGCGACGTGCCACGCACTCTCGTGGACGGGGTACTCACCCGTTTTCGGCGATGTCTCACCACAGACGCACAACCTCGACCCCGCGAGCGTCGAGTCCCTCATTTGCGAGAACACCGCTGGGATCCTCGCCGTTCACCTCTGGGGTCGGCCCGCGCAGGTCGAGGAACTAGAGCGTATCGCCAAGCGCCACAAGCTCCCACTCGTCTTCGACGCTGCGCATGCGTTCGCTTGTACCCACCGCGGGAAGCAGGTCGGAAACTTCGGAGACGCCGAAGTCCTGAGCTTTCACGCAACTAAGTTCTTCAACTCGTTTGAAGGCGGCGCCATCGTCACCCACGACGGAGCGCTCGCAGCGAAGCTCCGGCTTATGAGGAACTTTGGCTTCTCGTCACAAGATCTCTCGACGATCGTGGGCACCAACGGGAAGATGAGCGAGATCTCCGCGGCGATGGGGCTGGGCTCCCTCGACATCATTGAGTCAACCATCGAGAAAAACCGCCGCAACCAGGAAGAGTATCGAAAGCAGCTCGACAACATCCCAGGCATGACCGTCGTGAACTTCGAGTCGAGCGAAAAGCACAACTTTCAATATGTCGTCCTCGAGGTCGACGAGAAGACCGCCAGAGTTAGCCGGGACCTCCTGAAGCAAGTGCTGGAGGCCGAGAACGTCTTCGGGCGCGCCTACTTCTCGATTGGCTGCCACGAGATGGCCCCGTACGCCGGCTCGACTGCGGTTCGTATTCCGCTCAGCGAGTCAGAGCGACTCTCCAAGCGAATCTATGTCCTGCCCAATGGCTCGGCGGTCGATCGCGACCGCATCGCCGCGATCGGTTCGGTCATTCGGCAAGCGGTCGTCGGTGCCGAGCAGCTTCGACACTTGGCGCGTCCGTCGGTTGGGTAGATGAGCACTCGCGGTCCCTCAGGGCTTCGGCGCCGGCTGCTCTTCTTGAGCAATATGCCTGCGCCTTACCAGGTGAAGCTCTGCGAGGCGCTGCAGCTTCACTTCGACGCGCAGTTCTGGTTCTACACGGACCTAGAGCCAGGTCGGCCGGACTTCTGGCGGGTCACGTTGGGTGACAAGTGCCGGATTCTCACTCCGGTCCTCGGCAAGAAACGGCGACGCTACGTCGCCCCGCTTCTGCAGCTCGAACTCGGCCGCTTTGATCCTGACATCGTCATGCTCGGCGGCGCGACAATTCCTTCCAATTACTTCGCGTACCGCTGGGCCAAGAAGCACGACCGTCGAACCATCCTCTTCACGGAGCTGAGCCGAGACAAGACCGGCGAGGCCCGGCCCCCAGGGCTTCTCTGGCGACTGCTCAAGCGCGCCTATCTCGGCTTGGATGCCATCTTCACGTCTTCCGCCGAAGCAGCGGCTCAATTCCGAGACTCGCTCCAATTCGGCGACAGGGTGTTCCCAGCTCAATATCCGGCCGACATCGCCCAACACTTCTCGCATCAGCGACGTGGCGCCCGATCAAGCTACCGCGTCCTGTTCCCGAATCGGCTGATTGAAATATACAACCCTATCTTCGCAATTGAATGTTTCGCTGAACTCACCAGGCGTCATCCCAATACGAGACTTGTGATGAATGCCGAAGGCCCGCTACTCGAGGAGTGCCGGCGCCAGGTCAGCAAGAGTGGACTCGACGACAAGGTCGAGTTCCTCGACGCGATTCAGCGATGGGACGATCTTCCTGCCGTCTACGAGAGGAGCGACATCCTCTTTCTCCCGGCGCTTTTCAGCGGGGGAAACCTGTCAATCCTCGAAGGGATGGCTTCGGGCATGGGAACCGTCATCAGCGACCGGGTCCTGGGTACTGGGAAGCTGGTGACGGATGGCCAGAATGGCTTCGTCCGGCGCGTCGACCTGACGGAGATGGTTGATGCGCTTTCGAAGTACATCGAGGAGCCCGAGCTTCTCGGACTTCACGGTGACGCAGCCCGCGTCACGGCTCGACCGTTTTCGGTAGAGGCAACTGCACAAATGTACTCAGACCTGATCTCCAGCCACGTGCTTAGGGATTCTGCTCCGAAATGAGATTCCTCCTCGCCGAGTACTGGCACACGCATATCTATGCGGAGCCGTTCTTCCAGCGGTTCCCCGAGCTGGGCGTGGAGGTCGAGGCCTTTCGCGGGCAGCAGTTCTTCCTCTCGGACGCCAAGCCGCTGCGTCTCCTCCGGCGCGCCGAGGACAAGTTTCGCTTCGGGCCTGCGGTTCTCGAGCTCAATGCCTCGCTGGTCGATCGCGTGCGCCGGACCCGACCGGATGTGGTCTTCGTCTTTCGCGGCGAGCACGTCTTGCCCTCCACGCTCGCCCGGATCAAGAAGCTCGGGAGCCATGTCATCGGATGGCATAACGATGACCCGCTGAGCGATCGCTATCCCTCTTACGTATGGCGACACTTTCTACGCGGCATTCCAAACTACGATCATCTCTTCGCTTACCGGCATACCAATTTGGAGGCGTTTCGCGCACGCGGCTGCCCACGCGTGAGCCTGTTGCGCTCGTTCTACTTGAGGCAGCTCAACCACGTCGTGACCGGCGAGATCTCCACCGCCTTTCGCTCTGACGTGAGCTTCATCGGCCACTGGGAGAACGACGGCCGAGACGCCTACATCGGTGCATTGTTGAATGAGCCGGGGATCGACTTCCGGCTCTGGGGAACACTCTGGGATCGCTCGGCCTGCGCAGCAGCGCTGGCTGCGCGGTTCGGAGCAGTCCGGCCTCTCTACAAGGCCGACTACAACCTGGCGCTCAACGGTACGCGCATCGCCATCGCGTTCTTGTCAAAGCTGAACCATGACACGTACACGCGGCGCTGCTTCGAGATCCCTGCTGCCGGCACATTCATGCTATCGGAATACACCGACGACCTCGCGTCGATGTTCGAGCCGGGAAAAGAAGCGGAGTACTTCCGCAGCTCAGAAGAGCTCCTAGAGAAGGTACGCTTCTACCTTGGGCACGACGATGCACGGCGCCGAATCGCCGAAGCCGGCCGAGCGCGCCTTCTTCGCGACGGCCACGAGGCGGCCGATCGCGCGAGACAGGTGCTCGAGACAGTGAAGCGGGACCTCGGCTGCACCTAAGGTTAGCGTCCTTCAGCGCAGTCCTTCAGCGCGCTCCTCGGCAACGATTCGCAACAGGTACTCGCCGTAGCCAGCCTTCTTCATCGGCGCCGCGAGCCGCTCGAGGTCCTCCAGCGTGATCCAGCCCATTCGGTAGGCAATCTCCTCGAGGCACGCAACTTTCAATCCCTGCCGCTCTTCGATGGTCTGGATGAAGGTCGAGGCCTGCACCAGGGCTTCGTGCGTGCCCGTGTCGAGCCATGCAATGCCGCGGCCCATTCGCTCCACCTGCAGCGTGCCCTGCGCGAGATAGGCGCGGTTTACGTCGGTAATCTCAAGTTCACCGCGCGACGAGGGCTTGAGCGTGCGCGCTATATCGACGACCTGGTTGTCGTAAAAGTAGAGGCCGGTCACAGCGAACGAAGAACGTGGCTTGCTGGGCTTCTCCTCGATAGAAACCGCCCTGCCCTCACGATCAAAGTCGACCACGCCGTACCGCTCGGGATCTCGGACTTGATAGGCGAATACTGTCGCCCCGCTCCCACGCTGGGCCGCACGACGCAGATACGTGTGAAGACCGTGGCCGTAGAAGATATTGTCACCGAGCGCGAGCGAGACTGGACCTTTTCCGATGAACTCCTTGCCGATGATGAAGGCCTGCGCAAGCCCGTCGGGAGACGGCTGGACTGCATACTGAATATCAATTCCGAAGAGCTTTCCGTCACCAAGCAAGCGACGAAAAGACTCCTGGTCCTGCGGCGTGGTGATAACCAGAACGTCCCGAATCCCCGCGAGCATCAACGTCGAGAGCGGGTAGTAGATCAGCGGCTTGTCGTAGATCGGCAGGAGCTGCTTCGAGACGGACCGCGTAATCGGATAGAGCCTCGTTCCCGAACCGCCCGCGAGGATGATGCCCTTCATCTTCGTGCTGACGGTCATGACGCCTTCCCTGCTGCAGCCGGCTCCAGTCCGAGTCGGCGCCGGTCGTAGTTGTCCTTTTGAATGGCCTCGCACCAGCGCCGGTTCTCCACGTACCAGCGAATGGTGCGCGAAAGACCCTGCTCGAATTCATGCTCCGGCTTCCAGCCCAGCTCCGCGCGGATCTTGGTGGCATCGATGGCGTAGCGCCGGTCGTGCCCTGGCCGATCCGCGACAAACTTCCTGAGGCCCACGTAGCTGGCGATACCTGCAGCCTTCAACGCAGCGTTCTGCGCCGCAGGCACCACCTGCTCGAGTTCCGCACAAAGCCTGTCCACGATCGTCAGGTTGGTGCGCTCGTTTCCGCCGCCGATGTTATACTTTTCGCCGAGTCGGCCCCGCTCGAGCACGGCCAGAATGCCCTCGCAGTGGTCCTCCACATAGAGCCAGTCGCGAATATTGAGTCCATCACCGTAGATGGGCAGCGACTTCCCCTCGAGCGCGTTGAGGATCATCAACGGGATCAGCTTCTCGGGGAACTGGTGTGGCCCATAGTTGTTCGAGCAATTCGTTATCAGGACCGGCATGCCGAATGTTGAGAAGTACGAGCGGACGATGTGATCGGCGCTCGCCTTCGACGCCGCGTAAGGCGAATTCGGCGCGTAGGGCGTGGTCTCCGAGAAGAGTCCGGTCGAGCCGAGCGTGCCGTAGACCTCGTCGGTCGAGACGTGCAGGAACCGGAAGCGCCTCTGCTCCTCAGCGTCGAGCGTCTTGTGAAACTCGCGAGCGGCGTCGACGAGCTCGAACGCGCCCAATGCGTTCGTGCGAATGAACGCGCGCGGCCCATCAATGGAGCGGTCCACGTGGGTCTCGGCTGCCAGGTTCAACAGCGCGCGCGGACGGTGCATGCGAATCGCCTCGTCCACGGCGCGTCGGTCGGCGATGTCGACCTTGCAGAAGGTGAATCGTGGATCGCGCTCGAGGCCCTCGAGATTGTGCAGACTGCCGGCGTAGGTGAGCTTGTCGATGACCACCACGCGCGCGTCAGTCTTCTTCAACAAGAGCCGCACCAGATTCGACCCGATGAAGCCTGCGCCGCCGGTGACGATGATGGACTCGCTCACGCCTTGCTCCCGAACTCACGCGCCCACGATTCCATCGCGAGCAATGCCCAAACCTGGTGTGCGTTTCCTCTGCCCTCGTTCAACCTCTCGAGTGTCGCGTCGAGGCCTTCGGTACTCAACCACTGCCGTACGCGCGCACCCGGCGATGAGAGCAGATCCGCGACCATTCCCCGCAGCGGCCCCTTGAGCCACGCATCCACAGGACTCCCAAAGCCTCGCTTCGGCCGATCGAGAATCTCCGGCGGCAGCAGATCGCGCATGGCCGCAACGAGCCCACGCTTGCCGCGGGTTGCGTCCTGCTTTGCGCCGATGGGAAGCGGAATCGCGAGCTCGGCCAGGTGGTGATCGAGCATCGGGCTCCGCGACTCGAGGCTCGCGCGCATCGACGCGGTGTCCACCTTGAAGAGCAGGTCGTCAGGCAAGTACGTCTGCAGATCGAAAGCGATCGCCGAGTCGGCATCACTCGGCAGCTCCGGCCCGAGCTCGGCGGTTCTCGACAATCCGAGCAACGCCTCGCGCTCGCCCGGAGAAAACACTTCAATCATGGCGCGCGCCCGCGCCGCGCCACGCGCGCCAATTGCCGCGGCGCCGCGTCGAACCGTCGAGCGCCGGGGAAACTGGGGGAGCTTCTCGACAAGCTCCGCAGCCCGCTCCACAAAGGGGACGTGCGGCAGCTTGAGCACGTCTCGATACTTGCCGTAGCCCGCGAAAAGCTCATCGCCGCCGTCGCCGGTGAGCACGACCTTGGAGTGCTTGGCCACTTCGCGGCAGATCGCAACCGTAGGCACCGAGCTCGAGTCACCAAAGGGCTCGCTGTACGCCGCGAAGGCGTGTCGCGTCAGTTCCTCAACGCCGTCGGTAATCAGGATCTGCTGATGCTCGGTCTTGTAGCGCTCCGCCACCGCACGCGCGAACGGCAGCTCGTCGTCCGCCATGCCAAAGCCGACCGAGAACGTGCGCACCGGCTTGCTGAGCTCGCGGGCCATCAGCGCCACGACGCTCGCGGAGTCGAGACCGCCAGAGAGCATTGCGGCAACTGGCACGTCGCTGCGCAGCTGCAGGCGCACCGCCTCCTCGAGCGCCGCCCGCAACTCCGGCACCGCGTCGCTCTGACCCTTGCGCGTGCCCGGCACCGGCGGCTGCCAGTAGCGCTGAATGCGGACGCCCTTCGCATCCGCAATCAGCAGGTGACCTGCGGGCAGCTTCTTCGCGCCCGCGTAGATGCTGCGCGGAGCGGGAATGTAGAGCAGCTCCAGGTAGTCGCTCAGCGCGTCGCGATCGATTGCGCCGTCGACGAACCCAGCCGCGACGAGCGCGCGCAGCTCCGACGCAAACGCGAGTGTGCCATTGCGCTCGGCGTACACGAGTGGCTTTTCACCAAACCGATCGCGCGCGATGAGCAGCCGCTGCTGCTTCGCATCCCAGAGCGCGAACGCGAACATGCCGCGCAGCTTCTCGACCATCCGGTCGCCGAGATCCTCGTAGAGGTGCACAAGCACCTCGGTGTCGCTCTGGGTCTCGAGCTTGTGGTGCGCGCGCAGCTCCTCGCGAAGCTCCTTGTAATTGTAGATCTCGCCGTTGAGTACGACGGCGACGGTCTTGTCCTCGTTGAAGATCGGCTGCTCGCCGGTCGCCAGGTCGATGATCGCCAGCCGTCGGTGGCCGAGCGCAACGGCACCACCGTCGTAGAAGCCATCGCCATCAGGCCCGCGGTGCGCGAGCGCAGCGGTCATCGTGCGGACCGCTTCGAGGTTCGCGCGTGGGAAGGCTATGTGGCCGGAGATGCCGCACATGGGTCAAGTGGGTGGGAGGCAGCCTCGCTTGAATTCAGCGGCGACTCAACTGCACCAGTCCTGGCTGGAGGTCGTGCTACAAGCGCTAGCGATGCAGATGTCTCGAAGCTCCGAGCGCCTCTGGTTTGCGCTTCCCCTGGTCGCATACCTGGGCTTGCTTGCGGTGTTCCCCGCCCCTGCGTTCGTGGTGAGCGACGAGAACTCCTACGTCTCGGAGGCGGTCGCCCTCGCAAGCGGTCACTTCAGGATTGTGAAGGCCGAGCCCTTCAGCGCCGCCACGGCGGAGAAACCGGCGAGCACGTACCCCATCGGAACATCGCTGATGCAGGTACCGTTCGTCTGGCTGTTCGGCTGGCGCGCGGCCATCTGGAGCTCCGCGCTCTGCCTGATCGGGACGGTGCTCCTCACCGCCCGCATGCTCGCTCGACTGGGTCTGGCGCCTGAGTTCTCGCTCCTGCTCATGCTCAACCCGGTCGCGCTGGTCATGGGACGAATCGGGATGAGCGACGTCCCCAGCATGTTCGTGGTGACGTGCGGCCTCTCCTTGCTCGTCGCCGACCACCTCGGCGTCGGGCGGGCCTTCCTGGGCGGCCTTTGCGGTGGCTTGAGCACACTTTGGCGCGAGACGAACATCCTCGTCATCGCGCCATTCGTCGCTGGCGCCACCTTGCGCCGCGAACGCACCGCGGTGCCGATGATTGTTGGGATGGCGCTGGGGCTGGCGATCCGCGGGGCCGTGGCTGCATGGCTGTTCGGCTCTCCCCTCTTCGTGCGCGACTCGGGCTACGGCTTCTCGCCAGCTTCGATCGCCCACCACCTACCGCTCTATCTCTTCGCCATGACGGTCTTTATCCCAGGCGGTCTCCTCGCCGTGGCGAAGTACCGCGGCCCACGTCGAGTGGAGGTTCTCGGAGCAGTCCTCGGATTCTTCCTCTTCTACTGCGCATACAACTACGCGGCAGACGAGAGCGGAGGGGTCAAACAACTCATCCTCGGTCCGCGTTACCTCCTCCCGATCACCCCGCTCCTTGCCCTTGTGATCGCCGCCGTGGTCCAGGCGAGTCCGCGGCCCCGACTCGTGAATTCACTGCCATTGCTGTTTCGTAGCTTGGCGGTGGCGCTCGTCGCCGCAGCGGCCGTAGCGCAGGTCGGCGTTAGAAACTTCGGACGCACCCAGGCGGTACTGGTCGCCGCGATCTACGCACACACGCCCGATGACGCCTCGGTTCTCACCAATGCTACTGCGACGGGAAAGCTGTTCTCCCAAGTCTACGGCCGGAGGAATGTGTTCGAGTTGGGAGAAGCGAAGCCTGAAGAGGTGGCGCGAATTCGGGACCTACACGCGCCCCTCTACCTCGCGACACTCGAGCGACCAGGGACGGCCTACTTCGACGCCAACCGCGTCAAGGTTCGCAACGAGCTCGATGATCTCTCGCGCCGGTGCAGGCTGGTCCCGATCGACACCATTGAGAACGACCGCGCCGAGCGGCTTAGCATCGTGAAGGTCGAGACTTGTCTCCCCTAACGGCACTGACGGCTCGTCTTGAGCGGTCCAACCTGCACCGGTACTGTCAGCTGGACTCCCGATGAAGGTTCTGATCAACGCCCTCTCCGCACGCCTCGGCGGCGGCATCACCGTCCTCCGCAACCTCATGCCGGCGCTCGCCGACGTGGACGGCGGGGCGCACGAGTACACCGTCCTCGGCCGCGCCGAGACCCGCGAGTCCTTCCGCTTCGACTCCTCCCACGTGACTGTCACCACCTCTCCCTTCGCCGAGCGCTCGGGCGCCACCCGGCTCGGCTGGGAGCAGCTCGTCCTCCCCACTCAACTCGCCCTCGACCAGGCCGACGTCCTCTTCTCGCCTGCCAACCTGGCCGTGCTCGCCTGCCCCAAACCTCAAGTTTTGATGTTCCAGAACATGGCGCCCTTCGACGACGACGTGCTCGCGCGCACCGACGGCAGCCGCCGCCTTCGCCTGCGCGCCCTCCGCACGCTCGGCGACGTGAGCGCCCGAGCCGCCGATCGCGTGGTCTTCATCTCCGACTTCGCCCGCCGCGAGATCAGCAGCCAACTGCGCATCCCGGCGAGCAAGTGCTCGCGCGCCTACCTGGGGCGCGACCCGGCGTTCACGCCGGCCGCCAAGGGCAGCGCCGCGCCGATTCTCGAGAAGCTCGGCGTGCGCGGTCGTTACCTGCTCAGCGTGTCGCAGTTCTACCACTACAAGAACTTCACCGAGCTCGTGGTCGGCTTCGCGCGCGCGCTCCCCGGGCTGCCCAGCGACGTGAAGCTGGTCATCGCCGGCGCCGAACACGAGCGCGACTACGCCGACGCCGTTCGCGCGACGATCGCCCGCGAGCGCGTGGGCGATCGCGTGGTGCTCGCCGGCCAGGTGCCCTACGCGCAGCTCCCTGGCCTCTACGCCTCCGCCGAGCTCTTCCTCTTCCCGAGCACCTGCGAGAACTTCCCCAACATCCTCGTAGAAGGCCTGGCGTCAGGCGTGCCCACGCTCTCTTCCGGGCTTGGCCCGATGCCCGAGATCGCGGGTGAAGGAGCCATGTACTTCGATCCTTTTACCCCCGACGAGATCGCTGCACTCATTTTGCGCCACTGGCACGATTCGTCGGCCTCGCGCGCGCTCGCTGAACGCGGAATCGCGCAGGCCGCACGGTACTCGTGGCAGGCGACCGCGAGGGCCCTGCTCACCGCTTTCGAAGAGGCAGCAGCGCGCTAACCATGTGCGGCATCGTCGGTCAGATCGGGTCCAAGCCCACCGAGCTCGCTCCCGCGCTGGACGCGATCCACCACCGCGGCCCCGACGACCGCGGCACCTGGCGCGGCCGCGCCGGAGAGCAGACCGTCGACCTCGGCTTCGTTCGCCTGGCGATCCTCGACCTCTCGCCCGCCGGTCACCAGCCCATGCCCAGCGCCGACGGCTCGGTGTGGCTCACCTTCAACGGCGAGATCTACAACTACCGCGAGCTGCGCGACGAGCTCCGCGCCGCGGGCCACACCTTCAAGAGCGAGAGCGACAGCGAGACCATCCTCTACGCCTACCAGCAGTACGGCGAGGCGTTCGTGCAGCGGCTGCGCGGCATGTTCGCGCTCGCGCTCTGGGACGCGAAGCGCGAGAAGCTGGTGCTCGCGCGCGACCGGCTGGGCATCAAGCCGCTGCTCTATTCGCAGCACGGCGGGCGTCTCGCGTGGGCGTCGGAAGCGAAGGGGCTGCTGAAGCTCGGCGTCCCGCGCACGCTCAACCGCGACGCCCTGCACGACTACCTGCGCTACCTCTACGTACCGCCGCCGAAGTCGATCTTCGCGGAGATTCACCGGCTCGAGCCGGGCCACATGCTCGTCTGGGAGCGCGGACAGCTTCGAAACGAGCGCTACTGGTCGATCACCCGCGCGCCCGAAGAACGCGATGAAGCGACCGTGATCGCGCAGCTCCGTCAGCTCCTGGAAGAGACCGTGCGCCAGCACCTGGCGAGCGACGTGCCGCTCGGCGCGTTCCTCTCCGGCGGCCTGGACAGCTCCACGCTCGTGGCCCTGATGGCGCGCCACACGCCGGGCAAGGTGAAGACGTTCTGCATGACCTTCGGCGACGGCGAGGAGCTCTACGACGAGCGCCAGTACGCGCGCGCCGTCGCGCAGCACTTCGGCACCGAGCACACCGAAATCCCGGTGAAGCCGAACCTCGTGGAGCTCTTGCCGCAGATGGTGCGCCACTTCGACGAGCCTTTCGGAAATCCCACGGCGCTGCTCGTCTACCTGCTCTCGCAAGAGACGCGGAAGCACGTGACGGTGGCGCTCGCGGGCGACGGCGGCGACGAGGTGTTCCTCGGCTATCCGCGCTACCAGGGCGCGTGGCTCGCGTCGCGCTATCGCGTCGCGCCGCGGATGCTGCGACACGCGCTCGGCGATCTCTCGAGCCTCATCCACGACTCCACCCGCGGCAACCACTCGCTGCGCCGCGCGCGCGAGTTCCTCTCCACGGGCGAGCTGCCGCTCGAGGAGATGTACGAGAACTGGATCGGCTACTTCACCGAAGCGGAGATCCGGACGCTGCTGCGGCAGGCGACGGCCCAAACCCATTCGCAGCTCGCGCCGCTCTTCGCCGAAGCCACCGGCACCGAGTTCGTGGATCGCGCCGCGCAGGTCGACCTGCGCTCATTCCTGCCTGGCAACCTGCTCCGCTACACCGACGCGATGAGCATGGCGCACTCGCTCGAAGTCCGCGTGCCGTTCTGCGATCACCGGCTCGTCGAGTTCCTCGCCGCGCTGCCGGCGTCGCAGAAGATGCCGCGGCTGGAGATGAAGGCGCTGCTCAAGAAGGCGATGGCCAAAGAGCTCCCGCCGATGGTGCGCGAGCGCAAGAAGCTCGGGTTCAATCCGCCCATGGGAATCTGGCTCAACCGCGAGCTCGCTCCCCTGGTGGACGAGCACCTCTCGCCCGCGCGGCTCGAGCGCGAAGGGTTCTTTGATCCGGGACTGGTCTCGGAGATGATGGCCGCGCACCGCAAGGGTACGCGCGACTTCTCGCTGCACATCTGGTCGCTGCTGGTGTTCCAGACGTGGCTGGGGCTGTACCAGGGAGCGTGACGTGAAGCAGGTCCTCCAGTCGTACCGCACCGGCGTGCTGCGCGTCGCCGAAGTGCCCGCGCCCGGCGTCGAGCCCGGCAGCGTCCTCGTCCAGACCTC
The DNA here is from genome assembly GCA_018266075.1 of Deltaproteobacteria bacterium. Classification (GTDB taxonomy): domain Bacteria; phylum Myxococcota; class Myxococcia; order Myxococcales; family SZAS-1; genus SZAS-1. The sequence continues at coordinate 48,570 of JAFEBB010000010.1, forward strand.
GGCCTCGCTGGTGTCCGTGGGCACCGAGCGCATGACCGTGGAGCTCGCCAAGAAGTCGCTCGTCGGCAAGGCGCGCGAGCGGCCCGATCTCGTGAAGAAGGTCGTCGACCGCGTGCAGCGCGACGGCCTGGTGACCACCGCTGGCGCCGTCTTCAACAAGCTCGATTCGCCGATTCCGCTCGGCTACTCGTGCGTCGGCAAGATCATCGCCGTCGGCGAGGGCGTGAGCGGGCTCTCCGTGGGCGATCGCGTCGCCTGCGCGGGCGCGAAGGTCGCCAACCACGCCGAGGTGAACCTCGTCCCGGTGAACTTGTGCGCCGCGGTTCCGACCGACGTCGACGACGAGGCCGCGGCCTTCGTGACCGTCGGCGCCATCGCGCTGCAAGGCGTCCGAACCGCCGTGCCCACGCTCGGCGAGAGCTTCGCCGTCATCGGCCTCGGCTTGCTGGGCCAGCTCGCTGCTCAGCTCCTGCGCGCGAATGGCTGCAAGGTGATCGGGATCGATCTGGATCCGAAGAAGGTCGAGCTCGCCAAGACGCTCGGCGCCGATGCCGCCGTCACCCGCGACGCCGACGTGCTCCAGACCGTGCTCCAGCACACCGGCGGCCGCGGCGTCGACGGCGTGATCATCACCGCGGCCACGAGCAGCAACGATCCCGTCGAGCTCGCGGGCGAGCTGTGCCGCGATCGCGGACGCGTGGTCGTCGTCGGCGCAGTGAAGATGGAGGTGCCGCGCCGGCCCTACTACGACAAGGAGCTCAGCTTCTTCCAGAGCCGCTCCTACGGCCCGGGTCGCTACGATCCCGCGTACGAAGATCAGGGCCACGACTATCCCATCGGCTACGTGCGCTGGACCGAGCAGCGCAACATGAGCGCGTTCCTCGAGCAGTGCGCGCGCGGGGCCGTCAAAGTCGCGCCGCTCATTTCGCACCGCTTCGAGATCGCCAAAGCCGAAGACGCCTACGCGCTCATCACCGGCGGCGGCGAGCCGCTCGGCGTGCTGCTCACCTATCCCGAGCAGGCTGTCGCGCCGACGCGCACGGTGAATATCTCGCCCGCACGCAGCTCGAGTGGCGCGCCGCGGATTGGCTTCATCGGCGCGGGTGCGTTTGCGTCGGGCGTGCTGGTGCCGGCGCTCGCGGGCGCGGGCGCGGAGCTGGTGAACATCGCCTCGGCGCGCGGCTTCTCGGCGCGCCACCTCGCCGAGCGCCACGGCTTCCAGAAGTGCAGCACCGACGCCGACGAGCTCCTTCGCGACAAGGACGTCGACGCCGTCTTCATCGCCACGCGCCACAACCTGCACGCCAAGCAGACCATCGCCGCGTTCGAAGCGGGCAAGCATGTGTTCGTGGAGAAGCCGCTCGCGCTCACCGAAGAAGAGCTGGCGGCGATCCTCCAGGTGCAGCGCGAGTCCGGGAAGCTCTTGGCTGTGGGCTTCAACCGCCGCTTCGCGCCGCTCTCGATCGAGCTCCGCGACTTCGTGCGCGCGCGCAACTCGCCGCTGGTGATGCACTACCGCGTGAACGCGGGCGTCATCCCCAACGACTTGTGGATCCAGGATCCGAAGATCGGCGGCGGCCGGATCATCGGCGAGCTCTGCCACTTCGTGGATCTCTGCGCGTTCCTCGCCGACGAGCCGCCCATCGAGGTCTTCGCGCACGGCGTGAGCCCGCACGGCGGCGCGCGCAGCGACGACAACGTGAACGTCTCGCTCCGCTTCGCCGACGGAAGCATCGCCACGATCGCGTACGTCGCCACGGGCGACACCTCCGCGGGCAAGGAGCAGCTCGAGGTGCTCGGCGGGGGCATGCACGCCGTGCTCGACGACTTCCGCGAGCTCAACCTACGCCGCGGCGGCAAGAAGACGCGCAGCCGCAAGCTCGTTCAGGACAAGGGCCACAAGGCCGGCGTGCGTGCGTTCATCGACGCCGTCCGCTCGGGGCTTGGTCCGCCCATTCCGGTTCGCACGTTGGCCGCGACGACGCGCGCGACGTTCGGTGCCGTGCGCGCGCTCGAGTCGGGCCAGCCCGTGGCCATCCCGCTCGAGCCGTGACCTCGCTCGGCACACTGCTGCGCACCCTGCGCCACCTCTCGCCGGAGCAGGTGATCCGGCGCGCGGTGCACGAGGTGCGGCAGCGCGTCGAGCCGCATGCGGGCCCCGCGACGCGCCTGCTCTACGCGCCCGTTCCTGAAGCGAAGTGCGTCGTCTCGCTTGGAAAGCCGGCGGAGCTGAGCGAGGAGCGCGTGATCGTCGAGCGCTGGCAGCGCGGCGTGGTGGAGATCCACGGCGTTGAACGCGCGCGCGACGACTGGAGCAACGCGGAGATGTCGCGGCTCTGGCGGTACGAGCGGCAGTACCACCGCGAGCTGCCGGCGCTGGCCATGCTCGCTCCCGACGACGCGCGCGCGCTGGTGCAGAGCTGGCTCGCCGCGTGTCCGCCGCTCGGTCGCGACGCGTGGGAGCCGTATCCCGTCGCGCGGCGGATCTTGAATTGGTCGCTCGCGCTCGCGCTGAATCCCGCACTCGAGCCCGAGCTCGCGCCCCACCTCGCGGGCCAGGTGCGCTGGCTCGCGAACCACCTCGAGCGGCACCTGCTGGGCAACCACCTGCTCTGCGATCTCTGCGCGCTCGTCGCCGGCGCGTCCACGCTCGAGTTTTCCGACAGCGACGCGATTCTGAAACGTGCGTTGGATGGCCTCGCGCACGAGCTTCCGAAGCAGCTTCTCGCAGATGGCGGCTACGCCGAGCGCACGGCGCAGTACCACGCGATCGTGCTCGACGATGCGCTCCTGGCCGCGACGCTCGCGACACAGCGAGGCGTCGAGCTGCCTGCTTCGCTGCGAAATGCTCTCGAAGCGATGACGCGTTGGCTCTCGGTGGTGCGCCGCGCCGATGGCAGCGTGCCGTACCTCAACGACGCCGCGCCGGGCTCGATCCCGAATCTGGATCGCGTGCTGTCGCGCGCGCACGCGCTCGGGATCTCGACGACGCCCAAAGGCCACGCCGCGACCGAGCTCTCGCAGACCGGTTGGAGCATCGTTCGTCGAGGCGCGCACGAGCTGCTCTTCGAGCACGGACCCATTGGCCCCGACGAGCAGCCTGGCCATGGCCACTCCGACGGGCTCTCGTTCGAGCTCATTTGGGACGGCGAGCGCGTCGTCGAAGACACGGGCACCACGAGCTACGTCGCAGATGCGGTCCGCCACCACGAACGCTCGGCCACGGCGCACGCGTCGATCACCGTGGACGGACAGAGCCCCGACGAGCTCTGGGCCGCCTTCCGCGTGGGCGCGCGCGCGACGATCTCCGGCGAAGCTGCGCGGCTCCTCGAGGACGACGTGTGGTCGCTGCGCGGTTCGCTGCTCGCGCCGCAAGGCTGGCGACATGAGCGCGGCCTGATCTTCTGGCCCGGTCGCGCGCTGGTGATCCTCGACGTCGTCGAAGGCACCACGGGCCACGCCCTCGCGCACCTTCCGCTCGCGCCGGGTTGGAGCTGGCACGGCTCCTCGCTGCGCCGCGGTGAACGCGAGCTTCAGCTGCACACACTGCTCGGCATGTCGATCGATGCCATCGATGGCTGGGTGAGCGCCGGCTTTGGCAAGAAGCTGCCGCGAACCACGCTTCGTTTTCAGGCAGATCTCTCGGGCCGCATCGCCGTGGTCCTCGCGGCGCCGGGCGCGATGGGCGCGCTCGAGAAGAACGGCTGTGTCATCGAGCATGCAGGCGAGCGTCGCCACGTGGTGCTCGATGCGCGCGGCCTGCCCACGTAGAAAGCCCGCGCGCGCATGAAGATCCTCTACCTCAGCCAGTACTTTCCGCCGGAGATGGGCGCGCCCGCCGCGCGCGTGCACGAGTTCTCGCGCGCGTGGGCCGAGCTCGGCCACGACGTCACCGTACTCACGGGATTTCCGAATCACCCGACCGGGATCATTCCGCCGGAGTACCGCGGCGAGCTCGTGCGTCGCGAGGTCGTCGACGGCATCAAGGTGGTCCGCGCGCCCATCTACGCCGCGGCCAACAAGGGCAAGGTCCGTCGCGCCCTCAACTACTTCTCGTTCGGCGCGAGCGCGGCCAGCATCGGTCCGTTGCTCGTCGAGCGGCCCGACGTCCTCGTCGCCACCTCGCCGCAATTCCTGGCGGCCGTGGCTGGGTACTGGCTCTCGAAGCTCAAGCGCGTGCCCTGGGTGTTCGAGGTGCGCGATCTCTGGCCGCGAAGCATCGTCGAGGTCGGCGCGATGACCGCCGACAACCCCGTCATCAAGGGACTCGAGCAGGCCGAGCGCTTCCTGTATCGCCACGCGGATCACATCGTCGCGGTCACGCACTCGTTTGTCGACGAGATCGCGGCGCACGGCATCGATCGCTCGCGCATCTCCGTGGTCACCAATGGCGTGGACACCGAGCTCTTCCAGCCGCGCCCGCGCGACGCCGCACGCAAGCAGCTCGGCCTCGGCGAGGAATTTCTCGCCACGTACATCGGCACGCACGGCATGGCCCACGGGCTGGGCACGGTGCTCGACGCCGCCGCGCTCCTCCGCGACAAGCCCGTGCAATTCCTCCTCGTGGGCGAAGGCGCGGAGAAGGCCAACCTCAAGGCGCGCGCGCAGAAAGAAGGCCTGCGCAACGTGACCTTCTGGGATCAGATCCCGCGCGATCAGGTGGCGCAGGTGATCGCCGCGACGGATCTCTGCCTGGTGCTGCTGCGCGACCTGCCGCTCTTCCGCACCGTGATCCCGTCGAAGATCTTCGAGTACCTCGGCGCCGCGCGGCCCATCCTCACCACCGTCGACGGCGAGTCGCGCAAGATCCTCGACGCCTCGCGCGCCGGCATCTTCTCGCCGCCCGAGAACGCCGAGGCGCTCGCGCGCAACATCTCCGAGCTCGCCGCGCAGCCTGATCGGCTCACCCAGATGGGCAAGCTCGGACGCGAGTTCGTGGTGGCGCACTACTCGCGCACCGCGCTCGCCGAGCGCTACGCCCAGATCCTGGCCGAGGTGGCGCAGGGCCGCGACGTGCCGGCTGGCGTCGCCCTGGGCTTGTGACGGGCCTGCAAATTCACGGCTGTATGGCCCTTGCACGCCGGCACCATGTTCGCGCCCCGAGCCAGTTGTGCTTGAATGACCTGCATCGTGCAGTGCGTTAGTTCGTTGAATGAAGAGCGCCTGACGCAGCACCGACGCAAGTGGGCCGCGCGCGGGTGAATCCGTAAGAGGGGTCGTTCGATGTTGACGTACGTCGTGGCGTTCGGGCTGGCCTTCGCCATCGCCACCGCGCTCACGCCCGTCGTCCGCAACCTCGCGCTGCGCTACGGCCTCGTGGACGCGCGCTCGTCGCGCAAGGTGCACGAGAAGCCCATCCCCCGGCTCGGCGGCCTGGCCATCGTCATCGGCTTCTACGCGCCGCTCGTGGGCCTGGCCATCTACCACAACTCGATCTCGCAGCTGCTCTACGCCGATCGTCTCCGCGTGGCGGGCTTCTTCGCGGGCGGCATCTTCATCGCAGCGCTCGGCCTCTACGACGACCTGAAGGGCGCCAACGCGCGGCAGAAGTTCGCGGCGCAGTTCATCGTCGCGGCGGTGATGTACGCGCTCGGCTTCCACGTCGATGCCATCGCCAACCCCTTCGGCAGCCCGCTGCAGTTCGGCGTCCTCGGCTTTCCGATCACGCTCGTGTGGATCGTAGGCGTGATCAACGCGCTCAACCTGATCGACGGCCTAGACGGCCTCGCCTCGGGCGTGGCGTTCTTCGCGGTGGCCACCAACTTCCTGGTCGCGTTCGTGCGCGGCGACATCCTCATGAGCTTGCTCATGGTGGCCCTCGCCGGCGCGATCCTCGGTTTCTTGCTCTTCAACTTCAACCCGGCGTCGATCTTCATGGGCGACACGGGGAGCATGTTCCTGGGCTTCATCCTGGCCACGAGCTCCATCGTCACGTCGCAGAAGGGCGCGACGGCGGTGGCCATGCTGGTGCCCATCCTCGCGCTCGGCCTGCCGATCATGGACACGCTGCTGGCCATGCTCCGCCGCTTCATCACCGGCCGGCCCATGTTCAGCGCCGACAAAGAGCACATCCACCACAAGCTGATGGCGCTGGGCTACACGCACCGGCGCGCCGTGCTGGGCATGTACGTGATCTGCGTGTTCTTCACGCTCGCGAGCCTGGGGATCATGTTCGCGAACGCGCCGCAGGCCGCGCTGATCCTCGCGGTGGTGGGCGCGGTGGTCTTCGTGCTCATGCGCCGGCTGGGCTACCTCGACCTGCAGCGCGTCGCCGAGGTGGGCGTCACGCGGCGCAAGAATCTCGCGGTGCGCTCCGCCATCAACAGCATCAGCGAGCAGCTCCGGAACGCCGCCAACGCCGAGGCCATCTGGGCGTCGGTGCAGGCCATCGGCGAGCCGCTCGCGGTGACCATGCTGGAGCTCAAGCTGCTCACGCCGGGGAGCGAGTCCAAGGGCTTCACCCTGAGCCGAAGCCCGTTGTCGCCGCGTGCCATCGAGGCCGTGGTGCCGGTGGAGGCCGATGGCGTGTCGCACGGCGAGCTGCGCGCGTGCTGGACCGACGGTCGCAACGAGATCGGCCGCGACGATGAGCTCGCGCTGGAGCTGCTCGCGGATCACATCCGCCAAGCCGCCAAGCGCATCGAGACGGAGCGCGAGGGCAAGCCGCTGCGGCTCGTGGTTCGCTGATCAGCGCTTCACGCGACGAAGCGCGCTTCTCCAGCTCGCCGACATCACCCGCACCGCGAAGTACGCCGCGCCACGCGCGCGCGAGTCGCTCCAGACCGCGTCCGAGGCGAGGTTGAGCACCGACTCGAGCGCAGTCTGCGGAACCTCCACAGCCCAGCTCCGCGGCAAGATCCGCGTGTCTCGCGACGCCGAGCGCCGCCAGGCCGCGGGCATGTCCTGCGCGGGAAAGCCAACGCGCTCCTCAGCCGCGAGCAGTGCCGCGCCCACCGCGCGCCGAGCGCGAATGGCACGCGTCCGAAACTCCAGCGCGTCCCAGTCGAGCGGCGCCAGACGCGCGAGCATCTTGAGATCCAAGAGCCACAACTCGCGCTCGAGGTTGTGACCCGCGGCGTGCAGCGCCAGGAAGATCAATTCGTCGATCGGATCCGCGACGCGCACGCGCAGCTCGAGCAACTCCTGGACGCGCGCGCGCATGAAGAGCGCCTCGGAGGGAAACCGCGTGGCCACGCGCGACGAGGGCCGCTGGTGCAGCTCCACCAGCAGTCCTCGAAAGTGTAGGCCGAGGTGGTGGTGGTAGCGCTCGAAGAAGCCGCGATTCTCGGCGTACTCGGGGCTGAGCTCGGCGCCCGCGGCCTCGAGCGCGGCCATCGCGCGCTGCAGATCGCTTTCGTGCACGAGCACGTCCACGTCCGACGTGGGACGCAGCGTGAAGTCCCCGTAGAGCCGCGCGGCGAGCACCGGCCCCTTGAGCGGCAGCGCGGCCACGCCCGCGGCCTCGAGCGTCTTGAGCACGACCTTGAGCGCCGAGAGCACGCGAATGCCCTGTGCCGCCTGGGCGCGATGCAGGTCGCGCACGCTTGGCAACACGCCGAGCTGCGAGGCGACGAGCACGCCCACGCCGTTGTTGCGCGCGAGCTCCCAGAAGCCGGGCAGCTCGAGATCGATCTCCGTCGTCGGACGATCGGGAAACGCGCGCAGACACGCGCGGAGCTGCTCCAGCGCGTGCGGCGGCGGCGCTGGCGCCATCCGCCTCACTTTCGGTGTTCCCGATACCACGCGATCGTCTCGCGCAACCCTTCCTCGAAGCCGATCTTCGCCTCGAAGCCGAAGCGCTCCTTGGCCCGCGAGGTATCCAGCTTGCGGCGCGGCTGGCCGTTGGGCTTGCTCGCGTCCCAGGTGATCTTGCCGGTGAAGCCGGTGAGCTCGGCGATGAGCTCGGTCAAATCGCGGATGGAGATCTCGAAGCCCGCGCCGATGTTCACCGGGTCGCTCGCGTCGTAGCGCTCGGCGGCGAGCACGATGCCCTCGGCGGCGTCGCGCGCGTGCAGGAACTCGCGGGTGGGCGAGCCGTCGCCCCAGCAGACGATCTCCTTGTCGCCGCGATCGATGGCGTCCACGCACTTCTTGATCAGCGCGGGGATCACGTGGCTCGACGAGGGATCGAAGTTGTCGCGCGGTCCGTACAAATTCACCGGCAAGAGGAAGATCGAATTGAAACCGTATTGTTCACGGTACGCGGCGCTCTGGATGGCCATGCCCTTTTTGGCCACGCCGTATGGCGCGTTCGTCTCCTCGGGGTAGCCGTTCCAGAGGTCTTCCTCGCGGAACGGAATGGGCGCGAACTTCGGGTACGCGCAGATGGTGCCGATGGCGACGAGCTTCTTGAGCTTGTTCAGCCGCCCCTCCTCGAAGAGCAGCGCGCCCATCATCAAGTTCTCGAAGTAGAACCGCCCCGGGTTCTCGCGGTTCGCGCCAATGCCCCCCACCACGGCGGCGAGGTGGATGAGCAGGTCCGGCTTGGCGTCGCGGTAGAGGCGGCGGACGGCGTCGCGGTCGACGAGGTCGTACTCCTTCGAGCGCGGAATGAAGATGTCCTTGGCGCCGCGCGCCTGCAGCGCCGCGACCACGTACGAGCCCAGAAAGCCCGAGCCGCCGGTGACCACCACTTTCGCCGAACGAAGATCGAATGCCATGGGCCGCAAGCTAACCCGGATTTCGCGCGGTCGGGAGGCCGAGCAAGGCTGGACGCGGGGCGCAGGCTGCGGCAGAACCAAGCGGTTCCCGGGGAGACCTCATGCGCTGGCGAATTGCAACCCTGGCGTGCTGCGCCCTCGCGCTCGGCTGCGGCCGAACGTTCAACGCGCCCAACGAGTCCAACCAGCCGCTGCAGGCCCTCGCCTCGCCGCCCACGGTGGCCCCGCTCGGCACGGCCACGATCACCATCACCGGCGGCCACGGGAATGTGCAGGCCCGCCTCGACGACGGCGACAAGCTCAGCGGCCCCGCGGCGTCGATTGCGCCCGGCCCCGACGCGCGGACCTTCGTGTACACCGCAGGCGACCAGGGCGGCGTGGCCGACACGGTGCGGATCACCGACGAGGGCTCGGGGAACGTGCCGGTGGTAATCAACGTGAGCGCGGCGCTCGCGGTCTCACCTGCGTTCTTGAACATCGGCCCCGGGCAGCAGTTCCCGCTCACCATCTCGGGCGGGCACAAGGACTACTGCCTGAGCCTCACCGCCGAGCCCGGAAGCGGCTGCGCGGATCCGGATCCGAGCGAGGCCTGTGGCCGAGGCACCACCACCTGCACCGACGGCGGCAGCGCGGCGTGCATCGACGGCGATGGCACCCTGCACGCGGCGCGCTGCGGTCCGCAGGTGCTCACCGCGCACGTGCGCGACCAGAACCACGCGCAGGCGCAGGCGGTGGCAAACGTGGGGAGCTCGCTGACGGTGGAGCCACCCGAGCTCACCCTCGTGCCGGGCGCGTCGGAGCGATTGGCGGTCTTTGGAGGCGTCGCGCCGTATCACTTCAGCCTTCAGGCAAGGGGCAACCTGAGCAATGGCTCCATCGATCCCGACGGCACGTACCACTCGGGCCAGAACCCGCTCGTCGATGACTGGATCGAAATCGACGACTCGGCGGGGAACTCCGCAGCGGTGGTCGCGCACGTCACCACCCCCACGTTCCAGATTCAGACCCGCGACTGGATGTGGGTGCTCAATGCCGACTTCAACGGGGACAGCATTGCCGACACGGTGATCTTCTCGGTTGCATTCGACGGCCAGCACCTGGCGCGGGTGACCAGCTTCTTCGGCGACTTCGGCGGGCCTCGGGCAGGTCCTGTGTTCGAGGTCTCGTCGTGCGGCTTCAATTCGCAGGGCATTCCCTTGGCGGTGGACCTCGACGGCGATTCGCGCGCGGACATCGTGTTGCCCCTGCCGTCGACCGATGGCTCGGTGCTCGGGACTGGCCTGGGCTTGATGGTGCTCAAGGGCCGTGCGGACAGCAGCTTCGACACGGTGGGCCCGGTGGCCGTGCCCACCACGAGCGAGCAATTCCCGGGCGGTGTCTCCTACGTGCGCAGCGGCGCGCAGAACCTCATCGCCATCCCCGAGCTCGAGGGCACGCCCCACCAGATGCTGCTCCTCCGCCTCGATCCCCAGGCCGGCCTGGTGGACGCCGGCGCCGTCCCCTTGCCCAGCCAGGCAGACCGCTACACGCAGTGGATCCCCGGCACGCCCGACAGCCAGCTCATGCCGCAGTACTACCTGTTCGAACCCAACGCAGACTCCACCACCAACTGCGGCGCGAGCTCGGTGGCGTTCATCCCCGAGACACTCAACCTCCCCGACGGCGGCCTGCAAACCGCACCCGACGGCGGCCTGATGCTGACCTCGGGCTCACCCATCTGCCTGCCGCGGCCGCTCGCGCCGGGCAATGGCGTCGTGTACGACCCGGTCGAGATGATCCCCACCGACATCCACGGCTCCGACGCCGTGGATCTGGTCTACGCCGCCGCAGATCGAAACAACGCCGAATCTCAAAACGGCACCCTGGTGGCGGCCAAGGACGACGGCCTTGGCTATCGGCCCGGGGTGCACGCTCTGGGGCCGCAGAACCTGGTGATGGTGGTGGGGCAGGAGAACAAGACGCACGCCGAGTTCGATGTGACCTACCCTGGCTCGGGCCAGGCTTCCCAGCGGCTCATCCTCGCTCCCGACGGCGGGATCGTCAGCCTGGCGCCGGCGCTGCCCAGCGGGACCATCGCCGTCGGGGTGGGCGACTTCGACTATGACGGCGAGGCAGATCGTCTCGCCATCGACTCCAATGGCGTGACCACCTTCCTTCACGAGTCGATCACCGGCGACTTCGGCCTCGGACACACCCGCGTCATCCCCGCGCAGGCCCAGTTCGCGATCGCGCCCGACGTGAATGGAGATGGCATCGCCGACTTCTTCGTCCTGGGCGAGGACGGCGGCTCCATCCTCTGGGGCACGCCGACCAGCGATGGACTGGCCGTGGGACCGTCGTTCGGGCCCATCGATGCGCAGTTCTTCATCGCCGCGCCGGGCGGCCTGGTCGCCGTGAACACGGAGCCCGACGGCAACACCTTGCTCGGCTGGTTCAACGCCAACGTCGATGGCGGGGCTGCGACCGCGCAGCGCATTCCCACGCAGTACTCGGTCAACGAGATCTACGGCCTGGACAACTTGCGCGCGGGAGGCGTCGTGGATGGCGGCGACCTCGCCCTCACATTCGTCGATCCCGCGGGCGGGCCGGATCAGGAGCTCATCGCGACGGTGGAGGGCGACGGCGGCGTGAGCTTCAACGACGTCTCGGCTGCGCTCGCGGGCTCGAGCGACCTCGTGGTGGCGACGTTCGTGGGAGGCCCTGCCTCCGGCGCCGATGGCCTCTGGGCGCTCCGCCAGGCAGCCGACGGGAGCAACTACGTGGAGCTTCACCCGGCCTCGGGGACGGGCCTGAGCGCCACGCCCTCTGCCACGGTGCAGCTCGACTATTCCTATTCGCCCGGCAGCGTGAACCCGGCGAGCTTCTCGGCCACGCCGGGCGGACCGCGCGATCACCTGGCGATCATCGGCTACGACGACCCCTCCAATTGCGGCGACGCCGAGCTGTACATCATCGACACGCAGCACCCGGGCAATCCTCAAGTGGGAAATGCCACGCTCGCGTGCATGAACGGCCCGTTTTCGGCTCAGGTCGTGGCCTCGGATCTCGACGGCGACGGACGAACGGATCTCTTGGGCTTCGACGGCCAGAGCATCTTCGTGATGTGGCAGAACCCGGACGGCACCTTCAGCGAAGACGATGACCTGTATGACGAGCTGCAGCGCCGCACCCAGACCTTGGACAACATGGCCCCGACCTTCGGCGACTTCGATGGCGACGGCCTGATGGATATCGCGCTGGTGTCGCCCGACTCCACCGAGGTCGACCTGATCCACAACCAGGGCAACCGCCAGTTCTGGTAACCGTCGCGCGGCTCAGCGCTTGCCGTGGGAGCCGAACTTCTCGCGCTCCACCTCGGCCACGTCGGCCTCCACCATCATCTTCACCAGCTGCTTGAAGCCCACCTTCGGCTTCCAGCCCAGCTTCTGCTTGGCCTTGGTGGCGTCGCCGAGGAGCAGGTCCACCTCCGCGGGGCGGAAGTAGCGCGGGTCGATCTCCACGTGCTTCTTCCAGTCGCGGCCGAGCAGCGCGAAGCTCTCGTCGAGGAACTCGCGCACCGAGTGGGTCTCGCCGGTGGCGATGACGTAGTCCTCGGGCTTGTCCTGCTGGAGCATGAGCCACATGGCCTCGACATAATCGCCGGCGAAGCCCCAGTCGCGCTTGGCGTCGAGGTTGCCCAGGAAGAGCTTGTCCTGGAGCCCGTGGTGGATGCGCGCCAGCGCGCGGGTGATCTTGCGGGTGACGAACGTCTCGCCGCGGCGCGGGCTCTCGTGGTTGAAGAGGATGCCGTTCGACGCGTGCAGGTTGTAGCTCTCGCGGTAGTTGACGGTGATCCAGTACGCGTAGGCCTTGGCGCAGGCGTAGGGCGAGCGCGGGTAGAACGGCGTCTTCTCCGTCTGCGGCGTCTCCACCACCTTGCCGTACAGCTCGCTGGAGCTGGCCTGGTAGAAGCGCGGCTGCAGGCCCACGTCGCGAATGGCTTCCAGCAGGCGCACGGCGCCGAGCGCGTCCACGTCGGCGGTGTACTCGGGCACGTCGAAGCTCACGCGCACGTGGCTCTGGGCGCCGAGGTTGTAGATCTCGTCGGGGCGGACGTCGCGGAGGATCTTGTTGAGCGCGCTGCCGTCGGAGAGATCGCCGTGGATGAGGCGCAGGCGCGCGTTGCTCTCGTGCGGATCGCGGTAGACGTGATCGATGCGGTGGGTGTTGAAGGTCGAGGCGCGACGGATGATGCCGTAGACCTCGTAGCCCTTCTCCAGGAGCAGCTCCGCGAGGTAGCTGCCGTCCTGTCCGGTGATGCCGGTGATGAGCGCTTTCTTCATGGTCGTCTTCCGCGATGGACGCTGGCCAATAGCACCGTTCGTGCGCCGAGAAAATCGAACCATTCACATGTGTTTGTGGGAGGCGCTTCCCAGCGCCGATTGGAACCGTCCGACCGATCTGGCGCACAATCGGTCCATGGTCGAGGCCCCGGCCCCCACGCGCCACCGCTACACCCTCGGCGCTTGCCGGCGCTGCGGGGCCTTCGAGCTTCACCGCACCCAGGCGCGCACGCTGCTCCACAAGCTGGCCAAGCGGCTCACGCCGCTGGTGCCCATGCGCTGCCCCGCTTGCGGTACGCGGAGCCTGCGCTTCGCCTCGGCTGCAGCGGCCCGGCCTTCTCCGCCACCCGAGCGCGCGCAGACGGCGCCCATCCACAGTCGACGCGAGCGTCGCCGTCGTCGTCGCATGCGGCGGCGGCTGACCGCGGTGGCGTGGGTGGTGGGCTCGGCGGCCGTCGCGGCGGCGCTTGGCTACGTGGCCAGCATCGGTTGAGCCGGCGAGCCCGCCCGCTGCGCGCTATCTTGCGCGCATGCTCGCGCCCGAAGCGCTGCTCCTGCACCTCTCCGAGTTCAAGCCCTCGCGGCCGAAGGCGAGCGCCGCGTCGTGGGAGGCGCTGAGCCAGCTCGCGCCCATGCACGGGCTCGCGCCGCTCATCGCCTACAACCTCGAGTACCGGCTCGGTGGCGCGGGCGCACCGCAGGTGGTCCGCGACGTGCTGCTCAGCCACTACCAGGGCTCGCTCGCGGACAACGTCTTCAAGTTCGTGAATCTGAAGAAGGCGCTCGCGGAGTGCGCCGACGCGCAGGTGATCCTCCTCGAGGCCGCGGCGTTTGCCGACTCGCTCTACCCGCACGTCGCGTTCCGGCCGGCGTCGGAGCTGCGCCTGCTGGTGCGGCACGCGGAGCTCGAGAAGGTGAAGCACGGCTTGGGCGCGGCAGGCTACGGGCCGACGCCGGATCCGGATCCGCTGGGCGGGGTCGCGGTGGTGACCGACGAGCGCACGCGCATCGTGATTCACACGCGGCTCTTCCCCGACGCGCGCGCGGCCGAAGAGGCCGGGCTCTGGCAGCGTGCCCTGCCCTCGCGCGCGTTCGGGGTGAACGCGCGTCGACCGGCGGCCGAGGACGCGCTGCTCTCCGCGGTGCTCTTGCAAGCGCGCCAGGCCTTCGACGTGCCGTTGATCCAGACGCTCGATCTTCGCGAGCTCGTGCGCGGCGCCCCGGATCTCGGCGGGCCTTACTCGCAGCCGCTCGACGCCAAGCTCGTGCTCGAGCGGGCGGCGACGCTCAAGCTCGAGCGCGCGCTCTGGACGGCCATGGAGCTGCTCGGCGTGCTCTTCCCCGTCGATCGCGAGCGCGCGCAGGCGTGGCAGCCGCCGATCCGGAAGGCGAGCCAGGCGCTCTTGCGGAAGATCGTCGTCGCACCGCTGCAGGATCTCGCGCGCACGCGGGCGCCACGCGGACTGGATCGGCTCAGGGCGCTGCTGGCGGGCGGCTGAGCCGAACCGCGTGACCGATGCGTCGAGCGGCCTCGTCGACTTCGGCCTCCGTCGTCAGGCGGCTCAGCGAGAGTCGAATCGCACCCAGGCCGACGTCGGGCTTCGCGCCCATGGCCTTGAGCGTCAGCGACATCTCCGGCGAGCCCGCGTGGCACGCTGCGCCCGTCGACGCGGCCACGCCCTCCAGCTTCTCCACCAGCTCGTAACCGAGCACGCCCGGGAACGAGACGTTCAGCGTGTTCGGCAGCCGCAGCGTCGGATGCCCGTTGAGCACGACGCTGGGAACTTCGCCACGCAGCTTCTCGAACAGCCGATCGCGAAGCAGGGTCATGCGCGCGGCGTCGTCGGCCTGGCGCTGCAGCGCGAGCTCGCAAGCGCGCCCCAGCCCCACAATCAGCGCCGCCGGATGCGTCCCCGAGCGCAACCCGTGCTCGTGACCTGCGCCGTGCACCAGCGGCTCGAGCTCGAGCCCGCGCTTCACGTACAGCGCGCCAATTCCCTGCGGCCCACAGAACTTGTGCGCCGCGAGCGCGCAGAGATCCGCGCCGAGCTCGGATACGCGCACTGGCAGCTTGCCCACGCTCTGCGCCGCGTCGCAGTGCACGAGCGCGCCGCGGGTGTGCGCGCGCGCGGCGAGCGCGGCCACGTCCTGCACCGTTCCCACTTCGTTGTTCGCGTGCTGGATGCAGACGAGCAGCGTGTCGTCGCGCAGCGCGGCCGAGAACGCGGCGGCGTCGATGCGCGCCTGGCCATCCACGGGCACCGTCGTCGAGCTGAACCCGAGCCGCTGCAGGAATCTCACCGCGGCCGAGACCGCCAGGTGCTCCACCGCGCTCATCACCAGGTGCTTGCGCTGCGTGGCCCGGAAGGCGAGCCCCTTGATGGACAGGTTGTTCGCCTCGCTGCCGCCGCTGGTGAAGATCACCTCGCCCGGGTCGCAGCCCCAGAGCGCCGCCACCTGCGCCCGCGCGTGCTCGATCGCGGCCTTGATCCGCGTGCCGCGTGGGTGCGCGCTCCGGCTGTTGCCGAACACGTCGCCCAGGTATGGCAGCATCGCCTCCCGAACCTCGGGATCCAGCGGCGCCGAGGCGTTGTTGTCGAGATAGATCTCGCTCATGGCTCAGCCCACGCGGCTCGCAACGAAGGTGCGCAGCTCCGGCCAGCGCACGCCCAGGTAGTCCAGCTGGCCTTCCACGGGCGGCCAGAGTCCAGCGAGGGCCTCTTCGACCTCGTCATCGCGGCCGGCCACCTGCGACAGCGCGAAGGCCTGGAGCGTGCGCAGCGCCCGCCGCTCGTGCGCGCCCAGCTCGCCCTCGGCGCCCATCCACTGCGCGGCGATGGCCTCGGCCGCGCGGCGCGGATGCCCGCTGCGCAAGAGGATCACCGCGTCGGCGAGGAGCAGCGTGCCCTTCCTCGTCGAGGGGATGAGCACGGTGGCCACCTCACGCCAGGCCGCGGCCGAGCGCATGTCGCCCTCGAGGGCGAAGTTGCGCGCCAGGAACGCCGCGAAGTAGCCGCCCGCCGCCGTCGACGTCTCGCCCGTGAACCAGCCGCTTCGCAGCGCCTCCCCGAGGAGAATCCGGCCCTGCTCGAGCTGCCCCTGGAGCGTGGCCACCACCCCGCGGTTGCCCACGAAGAGCGCGTGGTACGGCATCCGCCCGCGGCCGCGGAGGGCGAGGTCGTCGTAGAGCGCTGCGGCCTGCGCCGCGCGCCCGGAGGAGATGTAGAGGATGCCTTCCACGTTCCTCTGCACCAGCCGCCGCAGCGCCACCACGCGCAAGTAGAAGAGCGCGAAGATGAGGGCGAACACGGCCACCAGCGTTCCGGGCTGGAGCAGGAAGCCCAGCACCACCTTGCTCGCGCCAGGCAGCCACGCCGCGTAGAGGATCCCCACCGACGCCAGCCACACCGCGGCGTACGGCGCGAGCCGCCGGGCAAGCACCCCGAGCCGGCGGTGTCGGCGCAGGCGAAGGTGCGGCGCCGTCGGCCGCGGAATGGGCGCGAGCAGCTCGGGCAGCTCAGCCATGCAGCGCCCCCGCCGACGGCGAGAAACCGTGATCCCGCAGATATATCGACAACTCCGGCCAGGTCGCGGCCAGGAAGTCGAGCTCACCCGGCCAGCCCGGTCGTGCGCCCGCCCGCCAGCGACGCGCATCCAGGCTCTGCGGATCCTCTTCAGCAAGGGCGGCCAGCACGCGCATGCCACGGAGCTCCGCCGGCGCCAGGGTGGCCTCGGCGAGCGCCCAGCCCGCCACCGCGAAGCGCCGGGCCGCCTCCCGATCGCCGCCGCGGAGGGCGATGTAGATCGCCGCGAGCGTGCGTGGACCGGCGGAGAGCTCTTCGTCGATGCGGGGCGCGTCGCGGAGCCAGCGGCGCGCGCGGTCCAGATCTCCTTCGGCCGCGGCGGCCAACGCGCACAAGCCCGGCAGCCCCGACAACGCGAAGCGCAGGCCGCGCTCCTTCCAGTGCCCGCTGCGAGCGACCTCGGCCCACAGATCCTGCGCGCGTCCGAGCTCGCCGCCACGCAGCGCCACCAGGCCGCTCCAGGCCAATCCCACGGCGCGGTACGCCGGGTGCACGCGCGCGTCGTGAAGCAGAACCTCGAGCTGGGCCGCGGCCGCGTGGCGATCGCCCGCGCGCAACAGCCCCACCGCCTCCTCGAGCTCCGGCGGCCACCCACCCGAGCGCCGCGCGCGCATGGCCAGGACGCGCAATGCCATGAACGCCAGCAGTCCCAATCCCGCGCGGAGCTCCAGCGAGTGGTGCGTGGGCAGCGGCGCGAAGGCCGCGAGCAAGCCGAGCCCGACGGCTGCCAGGGTGGTGCCCAGGGCGATGGCGGTCTCCTGCCCGCGCGGGCGAATGCGCTCGTGCGGATCACGCGGCCGGGCGCGCGAGAGGAGATCGCGGGGAAAGGCGCTCACGAGGGGATTGGAGATGCGGCGGACGCCTCGCGTCAAGCGTGGCGGCTGTCGACGTCTCCCGGCTCGGGCGCTTCCGAAGCCGTCGGCTCGCCCGCGAGCGCCTCCAGCGACTTCCCCTCTGCCGCGACGCCCAGCACCAGCGCGCACAGCGCCGCGCCGATCATCAAGATTGCCCCGATGGCGTAGCCGAGGAACACGCGCTCCCGGCTGCCGCTCTGGATGAGCGCGCCGAAGAGCGTCGGCGCCGCGAGCCCGCCCGCGGCCGTGCCCACCGCGTAGAAGAGGGCGATCGCCATCCCGCGCATCTCCACCGGGAAGAGCTCGCTCACGGTGAGGTACGCCGAGCTCGCCGCCGCCGAGGCCACGAAGAACACCGCGCTCCAGCACAGCGTCTGGGTGGCCGCGTTGAGGCTCCCGTGCACGAAGAGCAGGCCGGTGCCGAGCAGCAGCACGCCCGAGAGCGCGTAGGTCGCGGTGATCATCACCCGGCGACCCAGCGTGTCGAAGAAGTGCCCCAGAATCAGCGGCCCGAGCAGGTTCCCCACCGCGAACGGCAAGAGGTACGCCCCCGCGCGTCCAGCAGGCACGGCGTAGAAGCGGGTGAGCACCAGCGCGTAGGTGAAGAAGATGGCGTTGTACGCAAATGCCTGCGCCACCATCAGCGACAGCCCCAACAGCGTGCGAGCGCGGTGGTGCGCGAGCAACGTCCGGGCGATCTGCCCGAAGCCGATGCTCCCCTTCACCGTCAGGTGCACCTGTCCATACCGCATATGCGGGATGGCGCCCGCGCTCTTCTCCACCTCGCGCTCGATCTCGTCGACCACCTTCCCCGCCTCCTGCACCCGGCCGTGGAGCAGCAGCCAGCGCGGGCTCTCGGGCAGGTGCCGTCGGATGAGCAGGATCGCGCCGCCCAGCAGCACGCCGAGGCCGAACGTCAGCCGCCAGCCAATGGCATGCGGAATCCACGTGGTGTCGAGCATCGCCAGGCTGGCCAGGGCGCCGAGGATGGTGCCCGCCCAGTAGCTGCCGTTGATGGCCAGGTCCGCTCGGCCGCGCACGCGCGCGGGCAGGAGCTCGTCGATGGCCGAGTTGATGGCTGCGTATTCGCCGCCGATGGCCGCGCCCGTGAGCGCCCGGAAGATCGCGAACGAGGCAAAGTTCCACGCCAGCGCCGTGGCCAGCGCCGCGAGCAGGTAGAGCGTGAGCGTCACCAGGAAGAGGTGCTTTCTGCCGAGGCGGTCGGTGAGGCGTCCGAAGAGCAACGCCCCGGAGATCGCGCCGGCGAGGTACGCGCTTCCGGCGAGGCCAATCTGCTTCTCGGTGAGGCCGAGCGTCCCCGGCTCGATGAGCACCGCCGAGACCGCGCTCACCACCGTCACCTCGAGGCCATCGAGGATCCAGGTGATGCCCAACGCGATGACCACCTTCCAGTGCCAGAAGCTCCACGGCAGCTGGTCGAGCCGCACGGGCACGTCGGTGAGGAAGCGCTGGCCCACGGGCAGCGTCGACGGCTCCTGACCTTCCCCGGATGCCATCTCCGCAATCTGCGCACCGAAAACGAAAGCGTCCTGCCCGCTCGCGCAGACAGGACGCCCGTTGTGCAGCAAACGCGGGGTTTTGAAACTCGCTCTACTTGTTCGCCGACTTGCGCTTGGCCTTCTCCTCGACCTCTTCCTCAGCCGGAGGCACCGCCTCGAGCTTGGGGCCGGTCTTGATGCCGTACTTCTCGAAGACGCGGGCCTCGATCTCCCGGGTCACCTCGGGGTGCTGCTTGAGGTACTCCTTGGCGGCCTCGCGGCCCTGGCCCACGCGCTCGCCCTTGAAGCTGAACCAGGCGCCGCTCTTCTCCACGATGTTGTCGTTGGAGGCCAGGTCGAGGACGTCGCCCTCCTTGGAGATGCCCTCGCCGTACATGATGTCGAACTCGACCTCCTTGAACGGAGGCGCCACCTTGTTCTTCACCACCTTCACGCGGGTGCGGTTGCCCACCACCGCCTCGCCGTTCTTGATGGCGCCCACCCGGCGGATGTCGAGGCGCTGGCTGGCGTAGAACTTGAGCGCGTTGCCGCCCGTGGTGGTCTCCGGGTTGCCGAACATCACGCCGATCTTCATGCGGATCTGGTTGATGAAGATCATGCAGGTCTGGCTCTTGGCGATGGTGCCGGTGAGCTTGCGCAGCGCCTGGCTCATCAAGCGCGCCTGCACGCCCATGGTGGCGTCGCCCATCTCGCCCTCGAGCTCGGACTTGGGCACCAACGCGGCCACGGAGTCGACCACCAGCACGTCGATGGCGCCGGAGCGCACCAGCATCTCGGCGATCTCCAGACCCTGCTCGCCGGTGTCGGGCTGGCTGATGAGGAGGTCGTCGGTGCGAACGCCGAGCTTGCGCGCGTAGTTCACGTCGAGCGCGTGCTCCGCGTCGATGTAGCCGCACACGCCGCCGCGCTTCTGGGCCTCGGCCACGATGTGGAGGCAGAGCGTGGTCTTGCCGGAGCTCTCCGGCCCGAAGATCTCCACCACCCGGCCCTTGGGCACGCCGCCCACGCCGAGCGCGATGTCGAGCGAGAGCGAGCCGGTGGAGATGGCCTGGACGTCCTTGCCCAGGGCCGCTTCATTCCCCAGGCGCATGATGGAGCCCTTGCCGAACTGCTTCTCGATGGTGGAAACCGCCAGCTCGAGCGCCTTCTCCTTCTCCGGATTCACCGACATGCTTCGCTCCTCGTTTGGGTCGCAGTGCTGCTATTGGGTTTCGAATCAGACGTACTGAACAGGTGTCACTGTCTACGGGCGCAATTCATATCAACCCCCTCTGACATCGCCCAGGGGACCCGCCCGCGCCCGCCCCTCAAACACTGAACATTAGATCAGACCGGAGCAATGGGCGCCACAAAAAAACGCGCCCGACCTGGAGAGGCCGGGCGCGCGTCGACGAAGGTCGTCCAGGTCAGACGTTGGTGGGCAGATCGCGGCTGAGGGTGTAGCCGATGGTGCCGTGCGCACCGTGGACGGTGTCCCAGAAGCGGGTCCACTCGCTGGGCGAGAAGGTCTGGCAGCCGGCGCTGCCGGTGCCGGAGTAGCCGCCCTGGTGGAAGAGCATGGTGTCGCCGCCCCAGACCTCGAAGTGCTCCTTGAACGAGCCGTCGTGGTTGACGTCGCGCTCGCACTTGAAGTCCTTCTCCGAGCGCAGGCAGGGCGCGCCGTTCGAGCGCCGCGAGACCTCGTACTTGTAGAAGCCGGTGGGGATGCGGCCCGGGTCGGGCTTGCCGTCGTGGTTCGCGTCGTTGGAGTCCCAGGTCATGCTCTGGGCGGGCTCGGTGTTGTACGCGAACTTGCTCACGTGCGGGTTGCCGGCGCTGTCCTTCCAAACTGCGTAGAGCACGTCGCTGTAGCTGCCCGCGCCGCTGCCCACGCGGTCGTTCTTGCGGAAGCCGATGAGGTTCATCTGCCCGGCGCCCGTGTAGAACGTGCCGTGCTGGCTCTTCACGAAGCTGGCGAAGAAGTCGTACGCCTTGTGGCGCCCAGCGGGGATGGTGAGCTTGCCCGCGGACGTCGTCGGGTGGCTGGGGTGGTGCCCCGAGGTCGGCGGCGTCGACTTCCCGTGCGAAGCGAGCGCGCGGTTCATGGCCGTGCGCGTGGGCGCGTCGTACTTGCCGGAGACGTGCACCTTGGCGTGCCGCTGAAACGCCTCCAGCGCCGCCTGGGTGTGGGGCCCGAAGATCCCCGGACCGGTCGCTTCCTGGGCGCGGGTCATGTAGCCCAGCTTCACCAGATCGTCCTGGAGCTGCTTCACCTCGGGGCCGTGTGCGCCCTTGGCGAGCACTGGCGCGGGCTTGGCGTGCGAGGCCATCTTCGGCGTCGGCGTGAAGCTGTCGGGGATCTGCAGCACCTCGCCGACGTCGATCACGTTCGGGTTGGCGATGTGGTTCAGCTTGGCGAGCGCGGCCACGCTGGTGTGAAACGCCTGGGCCAGCTTCAGCAGCGAATCGCCGGGACGAACGGTGTACGTGTGCACGCGAACCTCACGAGAAGGCATCAGCCAGCCCATTGTCGTTTCCAGCGCGTCGAGGTTTCGTGGCTGCCCCATCCGGGCTGGCGCGCCTGCCCCGATCGGGACATGAAAGGGCTTATGCCCGAACGTCCGCTGCCCTCGAACATGCGCGCGCTGCGCTTCAACGCCTTTGGTCCGCCGTCGAAGCTGTCCATGGTCGACGTGGTGCGTCCCGGGCCGCGCTTCGGCGAGGTGCTCGTGCAGGTTCAGGCAGCGGGCATCAATCCGAGCGACGTGAAGAACGTCGGCGGCCGCTTCAAGCAGACCAGCCTCCCGCGCACGCCCGGGCGCGACTTCGCGGGCATCGTCGCGGACGGCCCTGGCAACATCGACGGCACCGAGGTCTGGGGCACCGGCGCCGAGCTCGGCTTCACCCGCGACGGCACCCACGCCGAGTACGTGCGCGTGCCGCTCGAGGGCATCCGGCCGCGCCCGCAATCGCTCACGCCCGCCCAGGCCGCTGCCGCGGGCACGCCGTTCGTCACCGCGTACTTGATGGTCGAGCGCACCAATATCCGCGCGGGCGACACGGTCCTGGTCATCGGCGGCACCGGCGCCGTGGGCTCCGCCGCGATCCAGCTCGCGCGCTGGATGGGCGCGCGCGTCCTGGCCACCACGCGCAAGCCGGACGCCGCGCCGCACCTCGCGGGCCGCGTGGATACCTGGATCAAGCTGCCCACGGATCCGCTCCCGGCCGCGGTGCTGGCGGCGACCGGCGGACGCGGCGTGGACGTGGTCCTGAACACCGTCGGCGGCGAGACCTTCGAGCCCGGCATTCGCTGCGCCGCGCGCGGTGGCCGGGTGGCGGCCATCGCCTCCAACCCGCCCGCCGTGAGCTTCGACCTCGTGGACTTCTACCACCGCGAGCTCGCGCTCTTCGGCATCGACTCGCTCAAGCACGAGAGCCCGGCCTGCGGCGCCATCCTGGAGCGCCTCGCCGATGGCTTCGTGCGTGGCGCCCTGTCGGTGCCCATGCCCAAGACGCTCCCGCTCGCCGAGGGCGTGGCCGCGTACGAGCGCGTGGAGGCTGGTGGCAGCGAGAAGATCGTCCTCGCGCCCTGACCTCCGCGGACCTCCACCCGGACCTCGGCGCCATCCGAGCGAGCGCTCTCGCCAGGGGAGCGCCCGAATGGCCTTCCGGCTCGTCCGGTCCGCGGTCTCCCGGGGCCCCATCCGGGCTGGCAGCCGCCTGATCCGCCGGGCGAGCGTCGAAAAGGGAAGGATTGCTTGACCTGGAGGGCCAGGATCGACTACTAGCCCGGGTTCCTTTCAGGAGATGTGGCCTCGCGCCGCGCTCCGAAGGGCAGACATTTCGTTTCGACGGCCGCCCAGCGCGGCCAAGTGAGAAGACGCCGTGGCCAGCCAGAGCACCCAGACCACCTACTCCGCCAAGCCGAAGGACATCGTCCGTGCGTGGCACCTCATCGACGCCCAGGACAAGGTCCTCGGCCGCATCTCGACGCAGATCGCGATGATCCTCAAGGGCAAGACGAAAGCGATGTACACGCCCTCCATGGACACCGGCGACTTCGTGGTGGTGATCAACGCCGACAAGGTGAAGCTCACCGGCACCAAGGAAGAGAACAAGGTCTTCTACTCGCACACCATGTTCCCGGGCGGCCTGCGCACCGTGAACATGGCCACCCTGCGCGCCAAGCACCCCGAGGACATCATCCTCAACGCCGTGCGCCGCATGCTGCCCCGCAGCGCGCTCGGCCGGGCGATGTTCAAGAAGCTCAAGGTCTACGCCGGCCCCACGCACCCGCACGCGGCCCAGAAGCCGGTCGCGCTCGAGATCAAGGGCGCCTAACCCATTCGCATTCGCGGAAACACTGGAGACACGCAACATGGCACGTGAGCAGAAGTGGCTGGCGACGGGTCGTCGGAAGGAAGCGGTGGCCCGCGTTTGGATCAAGGGCGGCACCGGCGAGATCACCATCAACCACCGGCCCATCGATAACTACTTCGGCCGCCAGACGTCGAAGATGATCGTCCGGCAGCCGCTGGAGCTGGTGGAGCAGAAGGACAAGCTCGATGTGGTGGTGAACGTGGTCGGCGGCGGGCTCTCGGGCCAGGCCGGCGCCATTCGCCACGGCATCACCCGCGCCCTCATGGCGTACAACCCGGAGTTCCGCCCGGCGCTGAAGAAGGCGGGCTTCGTGACCCGCGACGCGCGCGCGGTGGAGCGCAAGAAGTACGGCCGCCCCGGCGCCCGCAAGCGCTTCCAGTTCAGCAAGCGCTAGTCGACGTCGCAGCACGCATTCACGGAGCGGCTCCTGGGCGACCAGGGGCCGCTTTCGCTTTTGCACCACCGAGGAGGCCCGCAGAAACGGCGAGCGGTGGATGCTGCCAGCCGCCGCCCTACGGACGGGTGACCTGGTCCAGCCAGCGGGTCTCGTCGGCGTCGGGCTGGGGCACGACGGGGGGCTTGCCGGTCTGCCAGGACTCGCCCGACGAGAGCTTCTTCTCGCCCGTGGTGGCGGCGACCACGGACTGCCCGGCGCGGACCTCCACGCGATTTCCCTCGGCCGTCGCGGCCATCGCCACGCGCGTGCCCGAGGCGGCCGTGCCGACCGTCGCGCCTTCGACGCCCGCGTTGAGGTCGCGCGGCAGGAGGACGATCACCCGGCCGGAGGTCGCGGCAGCGAAGACGGTGCCGCTCGAGAGCGCGATCCGTCCGCCGCCCGCCGCTTCGAAGCGCGCGGGACCTTGGACCACGGCGCCACCGCCGGGCACCAGCGACACGGCCCAGGCATCGCCTGGAGGGACGTTCACCCAGCCGCGGGCGAGGTTCTGGCCTTTGACGCTGCAGGAGCGGCAGTCGCGGATCACGCCGAGCGGCGTCTGGGCGCTGCGATAGGCGAGCAATGCCACGGCCACCATGGCCAGGGCGCCGGCCAGCGCCAGGGCAGGCCTGCGAGCGGACGGAGGAGCGGCCATGCGGGCGCACCATGCCACAGCTCCTGGGTTGCCGCTCGCTCCACCGACGCTTCCCGCCAACCCCCGAGTCAAGGCAGCATGGGCGCCGTGAGCATGCTCGACACCAGCGCCGCGGCGGCGCGGACCTTCGACGCCAAGCTGGTGGAGGCGCTCTTCGCGCGCGGCCTCGATGGCCAGCTGTCGAAGCGTGCGCGGCGCCGGCTCGAGGATGCGGGCCTGGATCTGCAGCGGCTGCCTGCTCGGGCCTCGCGCGAGCAGGTGCTGGCGTGGCTGGCGATCGCGGCGGAGGAGCTCGAGCCGGGGATCGATCCCGCGCTGGCGCACCGGCGGCTGGGCGAGCGGCTGGTGCGCGGCTTCACGGGCGGCTGGCGGACGCGGGCCATGCTCGCAGCGGCGCGGGCCGCGGGCGCCGAGCGGACGCTGGGAAGGCTCGTGGGCCGGCACAACGCGCCGTCGAACTTCCTGGCGCTCGAGTTCACCCGCGAGGGGCCCGGCGCCTATGCGCTGGAGCTCAATCTGGAAGCGCCGCACCCCGAGCTTTTGGTGGGCCTGGTCGAGGCCGCGCTGGCCGAGCTGGGCGCGGCGGGAGCCGAGGTGCATCTCGCGGCGCGCGGGCCGCAAGAGCGGCTCGAGATCCGGCTGCCGAAGCGGTAGCGCGCGAGACGAGAGCGGTCGGCCCAATCGTGGCTCGTGGCTCGTGGCTTCCATGAGAAGGCCGCCCCGAGTCAATCGCGGTGGTGAGCCGGAGTGATGATCGTCCGTCGTCGAGCGTTCGCCCTGCTTCCATCCGCGATCACCATCACCGTGCCGATGGGTCGCATGTAGGGGTCCGGCCGTCGGTGAGCTGCCATCTCGTTCGCGGGCTCTCGGCCCATAGCCACGATCGCAGTCTCACGGACGGGGCGTTGGCTCCGACGACGGCCGGTCACACACCCCGGCGCTCCGTCGCGGTTTCCGTCCTTGCGGGTTCTCCCCGCCCGCGTCACACCGCCGCGCTCAGCTCCTTCTTCTTTCCGAAGCCCACCGGCTCATAGGCCGTTCCGTTCTTCAAGATGCTGTGCATCAGCACCGCGAGCTTCCGCGCCACCGCCACCTTGGCCCGGGCCCGCGCGCGCTTGCTCTCGCCTTGCGCAGCGAGCTTCAGCCCCCAGGTCCGCAGGTCGCTCTCTCCGCCGAAGGGCCCGAGGATGTAGTTGGCGCAATTCACCAGAAGCCGTCGCAGCAGCGGGTCGCCGCACTTGCTGATGGAGAGCTCGGGATCTTTGTCGCCGCTCTGCCGTTTGCCAGAGCAGAGGCCGAGGTACGCGCCGACCGTGCGGCTGCGACGGAAGCGCGAGGCATCGCCCACCACCAGCACGAAGGCAAGCGCGGTGAGGGTGCCGACGCCGCGGATGGGCGTGAGCAGCGCCACGTCTGGGCGCTTGGCCGCCTCGGCTTCGATGCTCTCGTCCAGCGCGGCGATGCTCTGGGCAAGCGCCTGGAGCTGGTCGAAGAGCGGCCAGAGCGCGGGCTGAAGCGAGACCGGGATCTCGCCGCGGTGCCGGTGCATCGCCGCAGCGTCAATCTTGCTCGGCAGCCTGAACCCGAACGCCTTCATCGCCCCGCGTACGTGGTTGACCAGGCTGGTGCGCAGCTTCACCAGCTGGTCGCGGCTCCGGATGAGCGCCAGGGCCTCGCGGTCACCGAGCGCACGCGGGGTCACGGGCGAGAGGAGCGAGACATCGCTGCGCCCGAGGCGCGCCAGGAGCTCGGCGTCGTGACGGTCGGTCTTGCGCCGGCCCTCGCTGATGAGCTTCACCTGCCTGGGGTTGGCCACGATCACCTCGTGACCCGCCTTACGTAGCACCTCCACGACCCAGCCCGAGTGCGTGCCCACCTCGATCACCACGCGTGTGGCTTTGAGCCGACCGAACTCCGCCTCGAGCGCCGCGGGCTTCGTCGCCACCTTCGCTCGACGCACCACAGCTCCGCTGGTGTCCAGCATGCACAGCTCAGACTGCTTGTCGCCGAGGTCCACGCCAAGCGTCGTCCCAGTGATAGCTTCCGCCATGGCCGTTCTCTCCTTGCACTTCGAGTGCGCACCAACCTGAGCTTGGCTCAGGCGGAGAGAGCGGCCTTCTCATCCCATCTCGTTCGGAGCCGCGACGACTTCGTTCACGAGAGCCGTTCGCAATCGCGGCCAGATCTGCACGTGCTCCATTTGAACGAGCCACGAATCGCGAGCCACGACCGCGTCAGGCCATCGCGCGACAGCTGGCGCACCTCCGAGACGCGAGGTCACGAGCACGGGCCACGACCGCGTCAGGCCATCGCGCGACAGCTGGCGCACCTTCGAGACGCGAGGTCACGAGCACGAGCCACGACCGCGTCAGGCCATCGCGCGACAGCTGGCGCACCTCGGAGGCGCGAGGTCACGAGCACGGGCCACGACCGCATCAGGCCATCGCGCGACAGCTGGCGCACCTCCGAGACGCGAGGTCACCCCGGACGGGTTTCGAGCGCGTGAGACATGCCGACGCCGAGCGCACCGACCGGATCCAATTGGATCCGGCCCGTGCAGCTCGGCGACGATCCTCGATCACCGCAGGTCGAAGACGAGCAGCTCAGCGCGAGCATCGCCGGTGGCCTTGAGCTCGAGCCGTGTCTCGTCGGAGATGGCCGCGCCGTCGCCGGCCTGGAGCGCCTGGCCGTTCACGGTGACGCTCCCCCGCGCGAGCTGCACCCAGGCGTGCCGGCCCGGCGCCAGGTCGAGCGCCACCGACTGACCAGGCTCGAGCAGCCCCGCGCGCACCACCACGTCCTGGTGGATCGCGAGCGAGCCGTCGCGGCCATCGGGCGAGGCCACCGGACGCAGCACGCCCAGCCGCTCCGCCTCGGGGAAGTTCTTCTGGTCGTACGACGGCGCGATGCCCTTCTTGCCCGGCAGCAGCCAGATCTGGAGGAAGTGCACCGGCTTCTCGCGCGAGCCGTTGAACTCGCTGTGCTGCACGCCCGAGCCTGCGCTCATGCGCTGCACGTCGCCGGGGCGCAGGGTGCCCCCGCCGCCGGTCGAATCCCGGTGGGCCAGCTCGCCCTCGAGCACGTAGGAGATGATCTCCATGTCCCGGTGGCCGTGGGTGCCGAAGCCCTGCCCGGCCTCCACGCGGTCCTCGTTGATGACCCGCAGGTCACGAAAGCCCATGTGCGCGGGGTCGTAGTAGTCGGCGAAGGAGAAGGTGTGCCGCGTGTCGAGCCAGCCGTGGTCGAAGTGGGCGCGCGCGGCCGAAGGTCGCAGGGTGATCATGGTCGCCATCCTTGGGAAGACGCCCCATCGGGCGTCAGTGACTTACGATTGGTAACCTAGTAATCATCCGTACGTGACCCGTCAAGCTTACCTCGGGTAACCAGGTTACGATTCGTAAGTGGCGCGCCAGCCGTGGCGTCTTGGACAGTGAACGAGAGGACCTCTCCATGGCCGACCCCGTGAAGACCGCGTTCTGCCCTCGCTTCCACCGGGCCGCCGAGCTGGTGGGCAGGCGGTGGACGGGCGCCATCGTCCGCGCCCTCCTCAATGGCGTGACACGCTTCAACGACCTCGCCGACGCCGTGCCCGGCCTCTCCCCGCGGCTGCTCACCGCCCGCTTGCGCGAGCTGGAGGCCGAGGAGATCGTGGTGCGCGAGGTCTCCGGCGAATCACCCCTGCGCGTGACCTACAGCCTCACCTACAAGGGCCGCGCCCTGGCCAAGGTGGTCGACGCGCTCACCGAGTGGGCCCACGACTGGACGGAAGCCTTGCCCGGCGACCCCGCCGACCTGGGCCATCCGACGCATCCGAAGAAGCCCGCGAGGCGCTAGGTCCAGTTCCTGGTTCCTCGTTCCTGGTTCCTGGTTTTCGAGCGCCAGGACGCATGGCGAGAGGCCTGGAACTGGAAGGGAGAAGGGGCCGTCCGCCAGGAACCAGGAGCTCGAGGCCACTTGCGCCAGGCCCGAGCGCCTGCATATCTGGCGGCCATGAGCGAACCCGACAAGGCCGAGCTCGTCCGCGTGCTGCGCGAGATTGGGCTCTTGCTGCAGCTCAAGGGCGAGAGCGTCTACAAGGTGCGCGCCTACGAGAAGGCCGCCGACGTGCTCGTCCAGTACCAGGGCGCGCTCCGGCCGCTCATCGACGAGGGACGGCTCGAGGAGCTGGAGGGCTTTGGCAAGGCCATCGCCACCAAGATCTCGGAGCTGGTGCAGACGGGTAGGCTTCCCTACTACGACGAGCTCGTCGCCGAGTTCCCCATCACCCTGCTCGAGGTGGTGCAGATCAACGGCGTGGGCCCCAAGAAGGCCGCGACGCTGCACCGCGAGCTGGGCGTGGTGGACCTCGCCAGCCTGGAGAAGGCCTGCCGCGAGCAGCGCGTGCGCACGCTCAAGGGCTTCGGGGAGAAGAGCGAGCTCTCCATCCTCGAGGGCCTGGCCGCGCTCGCCAAGCGTTCGACGCGCACGCCGCTCTCGAAGGCGCGGCCCCTCGCCGAGCGCGCGCTCGAGCAGGTGAAGGCGCTGCCCGGCATCGTGCGCGCGGAGATTGCCGGGAGCACGCGGCGCTGGTCGGAGACGGTAGGCGACCTGGACATCGTCGCGTCGATCGCCGAGGGCGCCGACCCGCTGCCGGTGATGGAGGCCTTCTGCGCGCTGCCGGGCGTGATGAAGGTGCTGGGCACGGGGCCGACCAAGTCGTCGGTGATGATCGACGGCATGCAGCTCGACTTCCGCGTGGTGGGCGACGCCGACTTCGGCACCGCGCTCCACCACTTCACGGGCAGCAAGGCGCACCACGTGAAGCTCCGCGGGCTCGCGCGCGAGAAGCGGCTCACCATCAGCGAGTGGGGGCTCTACCGCCTCGACGAGAAGGGCAACGAGGGCGAGAAGCTCACCATCCCCGACGAGGCCGCGCTCTACCGCGCCCTGGACATGGACTTCATTCCGCCCGAGCTGCGCGAGGACCGCGGTGAGATCGAGGCCGCGCGCGCCCACCGCATGCCAGACCTGGTGGAGCTCGAAGACCTGCAGGGCATCACCCACGCGCACACCACCGACTCCGACGGCGCCAACTCGGTCGAGGAGATGGCCCAGGCCGCGGCTTCACGGGGAGTGAAGTACCTGAGCATCACCGATCACTCGCGCGCCGCCGGCTATGCGCACGGCATGGAGATCGATCGCCTCAAGCGCCAGTGGGACGAGATCGATCGCGTGAATTCGCTCGGGCTCGGCGTGCGCGTGCTCAAGGGCTCCGAGGTGGACATCCTCGAGGACGGCACGCTCGACTACCCCGACGAGATCCTCGAGAAGCTCGAGGTGGTGATCGCGTCGATCCACTCGCGCTTCAAGATGGACACGGACCAGATGACCGCGCGCATCTCTCGCGCGTTCGACAACCCGCACCTGCACATCTGGGGACACGCCACCGGTCGGCTCATCGGAACCCGCGACGGCTACGGGCTGCACATGGAGCAGCTCCTCGACAAGGCGGCGGCCCGCGGTGTGGCCATCGAGGTGAACGGCACGCCCGCGCGGCTGGATCTCTCGGCGGATCACGCGCGGCTCGCGAAGGCGCGCGGCGTGAAGCTGGTGCTCTCCACCGACGCGCACGCCGTGGGCGAGCTCGATCACCTGCGCTGGGCCGTGGCCACCGCGCGCCGCGCCGGCGTCGAGAAGACCGACGTGCTCACCCGCCTGCCCGTGGAGAAGTTCGTGTCCACGCTGCGCGGGATGCGGCACTGATTTAACGCTTCAGCTACATCACCGAAGCGTTACTTCCCGCAGCTCCAGCGCGCCTCGCACGAGGCCCGCGCCGAGGCCACGAGCTGCCCCGCGGGCCGATCCGGCGACCGCTTGGCCAGCTCCGCGGCACAGGCCTCGAGCTTCTGACAACCGTCGAGATCCGGGGCGCCGGAGAGGTTGAGCGGCGGCGCGTCGACGAGCTCGCTGCAGGGGACGTCGACGTTCGTCGCGGGCTCTGGGTGACAGTAGCCGCAGCTCTGCGCCCAGGTCTCGGCGAGCGTGGGCCCCAGCGGGGCCGTGGGCGGCGCGACCGTGATGCCCTTCATCGCGCGAGCGCTCAGCGTCAGCCGCGGCGCATCGAGCATCGCGGAGGCCAGGCCGTTCTCTCGCACGCACGGGTCGAGCGCCTCACACACGCTGCAGGCGTCGGTGGCCGGGCGCGCGCTGTGCGGCGGCTTGCCCTGAATCCCTTCGAACGCGGCGTCGAACTCCACGCAGGCCGCGACCAGCGCCTCGTTGCTCTCGGGTGTGGCGGTGGGCGTGGGCGCCGCGTGCGGACAGCCGACCAACGCCAGGGCCGCGAACATCGCCAGGCGGCGCATCAGAAGCCCAGCGCCAGCGGCTTCTCGAGCAGCGCCTTGATCTCCGCGAGCAGCTTGGCGCCCGTCGCTCCGTCGATGGCGCGGTGATCGCACGAGAGCGTGGCGCTCATGCGCTTGCGCACCTCGAGCTTGCCCGCCACGGCTGCCGGCCGCTCCGCCACCGCGCCCACCGCGAGGATGCACGACTGCGGCGGGTTGATGACGGCGATGAACTCGTCCACGCCATACATGCCCAGGTTGGACACCGCCATCGAGCCGCCCGTGTACTCCTCGGGCAGGAGCTTGCGGTTGCGCGCGCGCTCCGCGAGCGTCTTCACCTCGGCGGAGATCTGCGAGACCGTCTTCTGCTCGGCGCTGCGCACCACCGGCGTGATCAAGCCGTCCTCGAGCGCCACGGCCACGCCCACGTCGCTGGCGTGGTGCTGGAGCATCCCGTCTTCGGTGAAGGAGCGGTTCGCCTGGGGCACGCGCACCAGCGCGAGCGCGCACGCGCGGACGATGAGGTCGTTCACGGTGATGCCCGAGCCGCCCTCCTTGAGCTCGGTGCGGAGCGCCATGGCGCGCTCCATGTCGATCTCCACCGTGAGGTAGAAGTGCGGCACGTTCCGCTTGGCTTCGACGAGGCGCTGGGCGATCACCCGGCGCATGTTGGACAGCGGGATGAGCTCGTCGCCCATCGCCGGCGCCACGCCCGGCGCCGCAGGACCGCCGCGCGCGAGCAGCTCCTCCACGTCGCGCTTCACCACCCGGCCGCCGGGACCCGAGCCCGAAATGCCCCGTAGCTCGAGGCCGCTGTCGCGCGCCATGCGCCGCGCGAGCGGGCTGGAGCGCACCCGGGCCGCAGGCTCGGAGAAGCCGTTGGTCGCAGGTCGAGCCGGTGCCGCGGCCTGGATCATCCGCGTGGGCGCGGTGAGCGGCTTCACGGGCTGCGGCGGCACCTGACGCGTGGCCGGGGAAGCGGCAGCAGGCGTTTGCACGGTCTGACCGCGCGCAGCAGCCGGGGCGGGAGCGGGAGCAGCCGGAGCGGGCGCAGGAGCAGGAGCGGGCGCGGTGGGAGCTGCCGTGAGCAGCGCAGCAAAGTCCTCACCGGGCTTACCCACGATCGCGATCGGCGCGCCGACGGCCACCTTGCCGCCCGCCGGAACCACGATCTTCAACAGCGTGCCTTCGTCGTACGCCTCCACGTCGAGGGTGGCCTTGTCGGTCTCCACCTCGGCGAGGGCGTCGCCGCTCTTCACCGCGTCGCCTTCCTTCTTGTTCCACCTGGCGATGGTGCCCTCGGTCATCGTGGGCGAGAGCAGCGGCATCGCGATCGACACGGCCATGGGCGCCTCAGAGTTCGCTTTCGTAACCTGGTTATCTTTCGTAACTCAGTTACCTTTCGTAACCCGTTACGATTCGTAACCTGCTTACCCGATGTACAGGACCTTCTTCACCGCCGCGGCCACGTCGTCGGCCGTGGGCGCGTACATGCCCTCGAGCTTCTTGTTGTAGGGCATGGGCACGTCCTTGGCGTTCAGTCGGATCACAGGCGCGTCGAGGTCGTCGAAGGCCTCGCGCTGGACCGCGTCGACGATGCTCGAGCCCACGCTGGCGATCGGCCAGGCCTCTTCCACCACCACGCAGCGGTTGGTCTTGCGCACGCTCGCGAGCACCGTCGGCAGGTCCAGCGGGCGCACGGTGCGCATGTCCACCACCTCCACCTCGATGCCTTCCTGCGCGAGCTTCGTGGCCGCCTCGAGCGCCGGGTAGATCATGCGGTGCCAGCACACCACCGTGACGTGCTCGCCGGGCCGCTTCACCTCGGCCTGGCCAATGGGGATGACCAGCTCGCCCGTCTCCACCTCGCCCTTCACGGAGTAGAGGAGCTCGCTCTCCATGAAGACCACCGGGTCCTGCTCGCGGAGGGCGGCCTTGAGCAGGCCCTTGGCGTCGCGGGGCGTGCCCGGGGTGACCACCTTCAGCCCCGGGAAGTACGCGTACTGCGCCTCGAGCATCTGCGAGTGCTGGCTGGAGAGCTGGGTGCCGGCGCCCGTGGGCCCGCGGAAGACGATGGGGCAGTGCAGCTGCCCGCCGCTCATGTAGCGGACCTTGGCCGCGTTGTTGACGATCTGGTCCATGGCCAGGATGGCGAAGTTCCAGGTCATCACCTCGATGACCGGGCGCAGGCCCACCATCGACGCGCCAATGCCCAGGCCCACGAAGCCCAGCTCGGAGATGGGCGAGTCCACCACCCGCTCCTTGCCGAACTCCTTCATCAGGCCCTGGGTGACCTTGAAGGCCCCGTCGTAGGCGCCAACTTCTTCGCCCATGATGAAGATGTTCGGATCGCGCGACATCTCCTCGCGCAGCGCCTGGTTCAGCGCCTCTCGGTACTGGATGACCGGCATCGGTCGGCTCCTGGAATTCGATATATCGAGATACGTCGAGATATGGCTTTAGTGGCCGAGCACGTCTTCGTAGAGGTCTTGCCCCTCGGGCTCGGCGGCCTGGTCGCTGAACTTGAGCGCCTCGTCGACCTCGGCGTTCACCTCGGACTGGATCTTCTCCAGCTCCGCGTCGCCCACGCCCAGCTTGGCCAGGTGCCCCTTCATGATGTTCAAGGGGTCCTTGTGGGTGCGGTAGTCCTCGACCTCTTCCTTGGTGCGGTAGGTCTGCGGATCCGCCATGGAGTGCCCGCGGAAGCGGTAGCAGCGGGCCTCGAGCAGCGTGGGGCCCTCGCCGCGCTTGGCGCGGGCCAGCGCGCGCTGGGTGGCGTCGTACATGGCCAGCGCGTCCATGCCGTCCACGGCCTCGCCGGGGATGCCGTAGTCGCCGCTGCGCTTGGAGAAGTCGGTGATCGCGTTCGACACCGCGATGGGCGTGCCCATGCCGTAGAGGTTGTTCTCCACCACGTAGACCACCGGCAGCTTCCACAGCGAAGCCATGTTCAGGCTCTCGTGGTACGCGCCCTGGTTGATGGCCGCGTCGCCGAAGAAGCACACGGTGGCCGTGCCGTCGCGCTTGTAGCGGCTGGCCCAGCCGAAGCCGGTGGCGAGCGGGATCTGCCCGCCCACGATGCCGTAGCCGCCCATGAAGCGGTGCTCGACATCGAAGATGTGCATCGAGCCGCCCTTGCCCTTGGCGTAGCCGGGCTTGCGGCCGTAGAGCTCGGCCATCACGCGCTTGGGATCCGCGCCGCGCGCGAGGGCATGGCCGTGCTCGCGGTAGCCGTCGATGGTGTAGTCGGTGGCCGCGCACGCGAGCGCCGCGCCCACGCCCACCGCCTCCTGGCCGATGTACAGGTGGCAGAATCCAGCGATCTTGCCCTGGCCGTAGCTCTGGCCGGCGCGCTCTTCGAAGCGGCGGATGAGGGCCATGCGCCGGTACATGAGGAGCTGCACGTCCTTGGAGGGCGCAGCGGCCTCTTTGGACGTCACGGCACCGTTGGCGCCGCTCTTCGGGGAGACGGCGGACGAGGTCTTGGACACGGCCACGGGTCGCTCTCTAGGACGGGTTTGCGCCGCTTTTCTCACGCGGGCTGCCATCCAAGTCAAAGGAAAAGGCACCCACAAGTGCCCGAAATCCGACGCACTGCGTAGATCCGCCCGGATCCGCTCGGATCAGGCCCTTCCCTCATGGCTCGTGGATCGCTCGGCCGGCGCGGGCGCCGACCCCTCGGCTGCCTGGTTGATTCAGGATTTGGAGACCGCCTTCGTCATCGCAACCGAGCGACAGGACAGGGGCAAGCCCGTCTCCAGCTTGTGAAGAAATGCGCGGGCGTCCAGAAAGCATTGCGGTGGACAGGTGGTGCTCGTATACCTCCCTCACAAAATGAATCACCGTTCACCACATAGAGCCCCGGCTCAGAAACTGCGCGAGCGGTTCCGGGAGGCCACCAACGAGGCCATCCTGGCCGCGGCGGAGAAGGTGTTCGCCGCGCAGGGCCTGAGCGCCGCCAAGATGGAGGCCATCGCCGGCGAGGCCGGGGTGGCCGTGGGCACCCTCTACAACCACTTCCAGGATCGCGAGAGCCTGCTGGTGGAGCTGGTGGCCCACCGCAGGCAGCAGATGGTGGACCGGATGGACAAGGCGCTGGCCACCACCGAGCGCCAGCCGTTCCAGGAGCAGCTCCGGGCGCTGCTCACCGCGCTCTGCGAGCACCTCGAGGCGCACCAGGCGTTCCTGGCGATCTGGATGGAGTGCGAGGCGAGCCGCAGTCAGAACCTTCGCCAGCTGCTGGGCAACCCCAACCGCGAGCTCCGCCACGCCGACGAGATCTTCCGCCGCGTGGAGACGCTGGTGCGCCGCGGCCTGCGCGAGAAGGCGCTGCGCGCGGAAGGCGCGGAGATCTACCCCGCGATGCTCATGGGCATGTTCAAGGGCTTCATGGTTCGCCGCCTGGCCAACCCCGAGCTGCACAAGCCGCTCGATCTACGTGTGGATCAGATGACCCAGTTCTTCTTGCACGGGGCGGGAGCCTAAGCATGGCCGCAGCCGTCGCCTCTCAGCCGTTGCCCACCGTCGTTGCCGCGCCCGCACCGGCCGCCAAGGCTGCGCGCCCGCCGGTCAACAAGTGGCTGGTCACGGTCTCCATCACCTTCGGCACGCTGATGGGCGCCATCGACGCGTCCATCGTGAACGTGGCGCTGGAGCACATCCGCGGCACCGTCGGCGCGACCATCGACGAGATCACCTGGATCTCGACGGGCTTCGCCATCGCCACGGTGCTGGTGATGCCGCTCACCGCGTTCCTGGGCCGGCTCTTCGGTCAGAAGCGCGTGTACATGATCTCGCTGGTGATCTTCCTGGTGGGCTCGGCGCTCTGCGGGCTGGCGCGCAGCCTCACCACGCTGGTCATCTTCCGCGCCATCCAGGGCTTCGGCGCCGGCGCGCTGCAGCCCACCGAGCAGGCCATCCTGCGCCAGACCTTCCCGCCTAAGGAGCAGGGCATGGCCATGGCGCTCTTCGCCCTGGCGATCATGGTGGGCCCGGCCGTGGGTCCCACGCTCGGCGGCTACATCGTCGACAACTACGCCTGGCCGTGGATCTTCTACATCAACCTCCCGGTGGGCGCGCTCGGCCTGTTCATGGTCTCGAGCTTCGTGCACGAGCCCGACGACGTCCGCGAGGCCAACAAGGCCGCGGCCGCGCAGCAGCGCAAGCACATGGACTGGTGGGGCATCGCGCTCCTCTCCATGGGCCTGGCCGGCCTGCAGTACGTGCTCGAGGAGGGCAACCGCAACGACTGGTTCCAGTCGCCCATGATCCTGATGCTCACCATCGGCTCGGTGGTGCTCCTGGTGGCCTTCGTGATCCGCGAGCTCACCGCGCCGGTGCCGGCGGTGAACCTCACGCTCTTCAAAGATCGGGTCTACACCGCGGGCACGCTCATCGGCGCGCTGATGTTCGCGATGCTGATGTCGGTGACCTTCCTGCTGCCGGTGTTCATGCAGGAGCTGCTCGGCTTCAACGCCACGCAGTCGGGCCTGGCGCTCATGCCGCGCACGCTGGTGATGATGGTGTGCATCCCCATCGTGGGGCGGCTCTACAACAAGATCGATCCGCGCATTTCGGTGTTCGCCGGCCTGAGCTTCCTGGCGTTGGCCGTCTACATGATGAGCCACTACACGCTGGCGACCACGGCGGGCGGCGTCATCAGCTCGCTGCTGGTGCAGGGCCTGGGCTTCAGCTTCATGATGGTCCCGCTGAACACGGTGGCTCTGGCGACGATCCCCCGTCACAAGATGACCGACGCCACCGGGCTCAACTCGCTCTTGCGCCAGATCGGCGGTTCGTTCGGCCTGGCCATCTTCGCCACCCAACTCAGCCGCTTCCAGGTGGTGGCCCGCGCCTCGCTGGCGAGCCACGTCACCGCCACCAACCCCATCGCCCAGCAGCGCCTCTCCATGATTCAGGGCGGGCTGATGGCCCGCGGCCTCGACGCGGCCACCTCCCAGGTGACGGCGGTGGGCGCGCTCGCGGGCTCGGTGGCGCAGCAGGCCGCGGTGCTCGCGTTCTCGAAACTCTTCATGGTGGGCGTGGCCTGCTTCGTGGCCGTGATGCCCCTGGTCTTCTTCCTCAAGCAACCGAAGGACGCTGCGCCGCCTTCCCCTGGCGAGCACGCCCACGTGGAGGTCTAGCAACATGCAAACCGACAACGCGAAGAACGAACGCCCCCTGCCGAACGGAGCACCCGTGGTCGCCGCCAACACCGCCCCCGCCGCCGACGCCGAGCCGCCCAAGAAGAGCCCCCGCAAGCCGCTGATGGTGCTGGGCACGCTCGTGGCGTTGCTGGTGGTGGGCCTGGGCGGCTACGCGCTCATGACCGCCAACCAGGAGCAGACCGACGACGCCCAGGTGGAGGCCGACGTGGTGCCCATGGCGGCGCGCGTGGGCGGCCAGGTGATCAAGGTCGCCGTGCAGGAGAACCAGGCCGTGAAGAAGGGCGCGGTGCTCTTCCAGATCGACGACGTGGACTACAAGGCCAGGGAGAAGCAGGCCGAGGCCGAGCTGGCCACGGCGCAGGCCCAGGCCGCCGCCGCCGACGCGCAGTACCAGGTGGTGCAGGCCAACGCCCAGGGCGGCTTCAACAGCGCCAAGGCGAGCGTGTCCGGCTCGAGCGCCGCGGTGGCCACCGCGAGCGCGCAGATCGCGGCCGCGCAGGCCCAGCTCGCGCGGGCCCAGGCGGATCAGCGCCGCACCGCGCTCGACCTCCAGCGCGCCAAGGAGCTCTTCGCCGACAAGGCCGTGCCCCAGCAGACCCTGGACAACGCCCAAGCAGCCGCCGACGCCGCCGAGGCGAGCCTCGCCGCGGCCAAGGCGCAGATCACCGCCGCGCAGGAGCAGAAGCACGCCGCGGAGACCAACGTCGACGTGGCCAAGGGCCGGATGGAACAGAGCTCGCAGGTGGACGCGCAGCTCGCGGCGTCGAAGTCGAACGCCGATCTCGCCCACGCCCGCGTGACCAGCGCCGAGGCGCAGCTCGTGCTCGCCAAGAACCAGGTGGCCTACACCCAGGTGACGGCGCCGACGGATGGCGTGGTGAGCAAGCTCGGCGTGCACGAGGGCCAGCTCATCCAGCCGGGCCAGCCGCTCGCGGAGCTGGTGCCGGATGAGACCTACGTGGTCGCCAACTTCAAGGAGACGCAGATTGGCCTCATCAAGCCCAACGACAAGGTCGAGGTGAAGATCGACACCTTCGGGGGCAAGACCTTCGAGGGCAAGGTGCAGAGCCTCTCCGGCGGCACGGGCTCGCGCTTCTCGCTCCTGCCTCCCGACAACGCCTCGGGCAACTTCGTGAAGGTGGTGCAGCGCGTGCCGGTGCGCATCGTCTGGACCAACCCGCCCAAGGACGTGAACCTGCGCGCGGGCCTGTCCGCGGATGTGACCGTCTTCGTGAAGTAGCTCTCGTCCTCCTCTCTCCAACTCGCTTCGAAACTCTGAATCCCCGGCCCGGGTTCACCAGGGCCGATTGGGAGGGACATTCCATGGAACGCCTGTTCCGAAACGCCGCGTTCGCTGCGGTAGCCCTGGCTGGCTCGCTCGCCCAGGCCCAGACCGCGCCCGAGAAGATCGACATCGAGGCCGCGGTGCAGAAAGCCCTGGCCCAGACGCCCGGCCTGGCTGCCGTGC
This sequence comes from Deltaproteobacteria bacterium, assembly GCA_018266075.1. Lineage (GTDB taxonomy): Bacteria > Myxococcota > Myxococcia > Myxococcales > SZAS-1 > SZAS-1. The sequence continues at coordinate 86,918 of JAFEBB010000010.1, forward strand.
GGGCGCGCCAGGATGCCGCCGAGGCCACCGCGGACTCGGTGCGCGGCCGCATGCTGCCCACCATCTACGTGCAGGACGAGCAGTTGCACTACAAGGACCCCTTCGTCCCCGGCTTCTTCGGCGGCAGCTTCGTCATCTATAACAATAACGTTAATACCTTCGTGGCCTCTGCCAGCCAGCCGCTGCTGGGCTTGCTGCACCTCACCCAGGACCATGCCTCCGCCACCAACAACGCCGATGCGGCCGGCGAGCAATCGAAGTCGGTGGAGTCGACGGTGCGTGAGCAGGTACAGACCGCGTACCTGCGTTACTTCGAGGCGGTATCGGCGGTGGGCGTGGCGCAGACCAGCGAGGCCCAGCTCGCGGAGCAGCACAACCTCGCGGAGGCACGGCTCAAGGCGGGGGTGATCACCAACGCCGATGTGTTGCGCATCGAAACCGCGCAGGCCAACGCCAAGCTGCAGGAAGTCCAGGCCCAGTCTCAGGCCGACGCCACCAAGGACGCGCTGCTGGTCACACTGGGCTACCCGCCGGGCGCGGCGGTGGAGCTGGTGGATCCGGTGTCGATGGTGGAGGCCACGCCCGCGCAGCCCGAGGACACGGCGGCGCAGACGCAGGCGGAGCAGAACCGACACGAGGTGGCCGCGGCCCGGCTACAGTCCACGGGCGCCGCGCACCAGAAGAACTCGGCGTTCTTCAAGCTGCTGCCCGAGGCCAACCTCGAGGCCGCGTACACGCACATCCACGGCGAGGCGCTGGCCCCTCCAGACGCCTCGTACATCGGCCTCAAGGCCAGCTGGCCCATCTTCACCTGGGGCGCCGACTGGTTCGCGTACAAGGCGGCCCAGGCCAACGCCGCCGCCGCCGCGCTCAGCGCCGACGACCAGGCGCGCCAGGTGCGCATCGACGCGTCGACCAAGCTCGCGCAGCTCAAGGCCGCCGCCAGCGCCGTGGATCTCGCGAAGACCGCCATCGCCAGCGCCGAGGAGGCGTACCGCGTGACCAACGCGCAGGTGAAGGCCGGCGTGGCCACCTCGACGAGCGACCTGCTCGACGCCCAGAGCGCGCTCACCCAGGCCAAGCTCTCGCTGGCGCGCGCCAAGTACGAGCGCGCCATCGCCGGCGTGGCCCTGCAGCGCGCCACGGGCGGCTGATCGACGGCGCGCACAGTCAATCGGCGCGGGGCTGGTTATGCTCTGCGCCATGCGCATCCAGAGCATCGAGATCGTCGAGGACCGCACGGCCAGCGCGCGCTGCGATGAGGGCTTCTTACGCCTCAAGCGCTACCGCGCGCGCAACCGCCGCGAGGACGGGAGCGCGTCGAGGGAGTACCCCATCGACGTCATCGACCGTCCGACGCTGGACGCGGTGGCCGTCTGCGCCTGGGCGCGCACGCCGACGGGCGTCCAGGTGCTCACCCGCGCCGGCCTGCGGCCCGCGGCGGCGTTCCGGCCCAAGGAGATCGCCGCCCTGCCCGAGCCGAAGTACCTGCTCATCGAGGAGCTGGTGGCGGGCGTGCTGGAGCCGGGCGAGCGCGGGTTCGCGGCGCTGCAGAAGCGCGCGGCCGCGGAGCTCGAGGAGGAGGCCGGGATGCGCGTGCCGCCCGAGCGCTTCACGGTGATGGGCGCGCCGTTCTTCATGCTGCCGGGGATCGTCTCCGAGAAGATCCACATCCTCGCGGTGGAGGTGGAGCGCGGAACGGGCCCCGCGGAGTGGGCCGCGCCCGACGAGGGCGACGGCTCGCCGCTCGAGGAGGGCGCGGTGCTCCGCTGGCGCGAGCTGGGCCTGGCCCTGCACGCGTGTGAGGAAGGCGAGATCGAGGACGCCAAGACCGAGCTCGCCCTGCGACGCCTGGCGCGGCACCTGGGGATCCGCCTGTGACAGGCGCGTGCAGATCCCGTAGAAGGCGTGGCCCCTCCGCCGGTGGCAGCTCGGGCAACGGGCGATTGACACATTTTGGTTAAACAAGCCGACGCGAATGACCACCCTGCTCTTCACCGACGACGCGTGCCTCGAGCACGATCCCGGCCCGGGACATCCCGAGTCGCCGTCGCGGTTGCGGGCGGTGCTGGCGGCGCTGAACAAGCTTCCGGCAGGAGTGAGCTGGGCGCCGGTGCGGCCGGCCACCGAGACCGAGCTGACCCGGGTGCACGCGCCGGTGCACGTGGCCGCGCTGGCCCGACTCGCGGGGCACCGGGTGCAGCTCGACGGCGACACCGCCACCTCGCCCGGCTCGCACCAGGCCGCGCTCCGGGCCGCGGGCGCCGCGGTGGGGCTGGTGGACGCGCTGCTCTCCGGAGAGGCCGACAGCGGCTTCGCCCTGGTGCGCCCGCCGGGTCACCACGCCGAGGCCGGCCTGGCGATGGGCTTCTGCCTCTTCAACAACATCGCCGTGGCCGCCGAGCACGCGCGCGCGCGCGGTGCGGAGCGGGTGGCCATCGTCGATTGGGACGTGCACCACGGCAACGGCACCCAGCACATCTTCCAGGCCCGCCGCGACGTGCTCTTCTTCTCGTCGCACCAGTACCCGTTCTACCCGGGCACGGGCGCGGTGAAGGAGGTCGGCGAGGGCGAGGGTGAGGGCTTCACCGCGAACCTCCCGCTCCCGACGGGAATGGGCGACGGCGACTACGGCGCGGCCTTCCGCGATCTGGTGACGCCGCTGCTCGAGCAGTTCCGGCCGAACCTGGTGCTCGTCTCGGCCGGCTTCGACGCGCACGCGCGCGATCCGCTCGGTGGGATGCGGCTGTCGGAGGAGGGCTTCGGCGGGCTGTGCTCGGCCGTCCGCGATGCTGCGCGCGCCGCGGGCGCCCCGGTCGGCCTGGTCCTCGAGGGTGGCTACGACCTGGAGGCCCTGGGCGGCTCGGTGCGCCGGTGCGTGGAGGTGCTCGCCGGAGAGCGCGTGGCGCCCAAGACCGACGCCGGCCCCTCGGGCGCCCGCGCGATCATGGAAGCCAAGGCCGTGCTCGGCGCGTACTGGAAGCTCTAGAGCGCCGCTCGAGTTCGATTCCGGACCCGGGCGCCCATTCGTGGCTCGGGGCTCGTGATTCGTGGCTCTTTCGGAGTCGCGAGGGTGGGCTGCCAAGCTGCCGCTACTTACCATTCGTAACCAAGTACGCTTTCGTAACCATCCTCGTAACGATTCGTAACTGGTTATCTTTCGTAACCTTCCGGCGGACCGACGCCCTCGCGCGTTCGTCCAGCGCCGCCCCAGACCTCCGGGTTAGCCTTCCCGCCCCAACTGGAGGACGTCATGGCCGAGCTCCTGAGCGACGCGCTGGAGTCGTACATCGAGAACCACACGCGCGACGTGGCGCCGCTGTTCCACGAGCTGCGCACCGAGACCTACGCCACGATGCGCTCTCCGGGCATGCAGGTGGGCCGCGTGGAAGGGCGCGTCCTGCAGCTCCTGGTGCGGCTGGTGGGCGCTCGGCGCGTCCTCGAGCTGGGGATGTTCACCGGCTACTCCGCGCTCATGATGGCCGAGGCCCTGCCCGCCGACGGCGAGCTCATCACCTGCGACATCGACCCCAAGGCCGAGGAGATGGCGCGCCGCTACTTCGACAAGAGCCCGCACGGAAAGAAGATCCACATCCGCATGGGCCCCGCGCTGGACACGATCCGCAGCCTGAGCGGCTCGCTCGACTTCGTCTTCATCGACGCCGACAAGGAGAACTACCCCGCGTACTGGGAAGCCCTCGTGCCCAAGGTGCGGCAGGGCGGCCTCCTCGTGGCCGACAACGTTCTCTGGAGCGGCAGCATCATCGACAGCGCGGACCAGAAGCCGAGCACGGTGGCGCTCCGAAGGTTCAACGAGATCGTCCAGGCCGACGCGCGGGTGGAGAACGTGCTCATGTCCGTGCGCGACGGGATGATGGTCTCGCGCAAGCTTTGACCCGGCGTTCCCTGACCGATCGTTCACTGACCCATCGTTCACTGACCCATCGTTCACTGACCCATCGTTCACTGACCCGCGGGTCGCTGACCCGCCGGCTTGCGGATTCTCCGTCGCGCTCGCTGAAGCATCTCCACCGCTCCCCGCCCTCGAGGCTCGTCGCGCATCGCCTTGGCCGCGGTCCGTCCTCATGGGATCGTCGGCCGCGATGAGCGAGCCGGCGCCACCTCCCGCAGACGCAAAGCCCGGCGCCGCCGTCCTTCTCACCCTCGAATACGACGGCACCAACTACGTGGGCTGGCAGGTGCAGCCCAACGGTCCCTCCATCCAGGCCGCGCTCGAGCGCGCGCTCGCGGAGCTCCAGGGCGCGCCGGTGAAGGCGGTGGCCGCGGGCCGCACCGACGCCGGCGTCCACGCGCTCGGCCAGCGCGCGAGCTTCACCCCGACGCGCGTCCTGCCGATGCGCGCCTACACCCACGGCCTCAACGGGCTTCTCCCACAGGACATCGCCGTCCGCGCCGCCGAGCTCCGTCCGCCCGGCTTCGACGCCCGCCGCGCCGCGCGGGGCAAGCTCTACCGCTACCGCATCGTCCTTTCGGGCCAACGCGCGCCGCTCACCGCCCGCTTCTCCTGGCAGCTCTTTCGCGCGCTGGACGTGCCCGCAATGCGCGAGGCCGCTGGCGCGCTGATCGGCACCCACGACTTCTCCGCCTTCCGCGCCGCCGACTGCGAGGCAAAGACCACCACCCGCGAGATGCGCCGACTCGACCTTCTGGAGACACTGGGCGAGCTGGCCATCGAGGTCGAGGCCACGGCGTTCCTCAAGCACATGGTGCGCAACATCGTGGGCACGCTGGTGGAGGTCGGGCTCGGCAAACGCAAGCCCGCGGAAGTGTCCGAAGTCCTGGCCTCGCGCGACCGCAACCGCGCCGGCCGCACCGCGCCGCCCCAGGGGCTGACCCTGGTCCGCGTGGACTACGACCCCAGTTGATCCCGCACGGCTTGACGCCGCGACCCAGCGCAGGCAGATTGTGTAGACGATTTTGAAATTGATTCTCAAAATCGTTATCGCCAATGCGTCAGTTCGCCGCCAAGGGCTTCCGACTCGCTTCGTCCAACACGGACTTGAAGCTCACCTATGCCCTGTTCCTGACGTTCACCTTCTTCGGCCTGGTGACGCTCGCGGCGCTCTCGCTGGGCCGGGTGGGCTTCTCGCCCGAGGCCATCGCCACCTACTACCGGGGCTCCGACTCGGAGCTGAAGCTGCCCAAGGAGTTCTGGCAGCTGATGGAGGTGTCGCACTTCCATCTCTTCAGCGAGCCCACGGTGATCCTCATCCTCACCCACCTGGCGTTCGCGGCCGGGCTGGTGCGGCGGGGGCGCATCGCCCTCACCCTGGGCGCGTACGGCGGCAGCCTCCTGGAGATCGGCGGGCCCTGGCTGGTGCGCTACGTGGGCGCCTGGTGCGCGTACCTCCTGCTCTCTGGCTGGCTGCTCCTGCTCGCGAGCGCCGGCGCCCTCTTCGTGATCAGCCTGCTCGCCATCCTCGGAAAGTCTGGCGACGCCGGCGCCATGCCCGCTCCGGAGGCCGCGCCATGAAACATTTTGGTTTCATCGCGCTGATGCTCCTCGCGCTCGCGCCCCGCGCGCACGCCGAGGGCATCTACCTCACCGAAGCCCAGCTGGCGCAGAAGCTCTTCCCCGAGGCGCCCCAGACCCACGCCGGCAGCCTCACCCTCACCGACGCCGAGCTGGCGCAGGTCTCGCAGCGCTTCGGCTACCGGGTGGAGCAGCGCACCTACCGCGCGCTCACCGTGTCGAACGACACCGAGATCCGCGGCACGCTCTTCATCCTCGAGGTGATGGGCCAGAACTCGCCGATCACCTTCGGCGTGGGCGTCACGAAGGAAGGCATCATCCGCGGCGTGGAGGTCATGGCCTACCGCGAGCCGCGCGGCGAGGAGATCCGCAGCCCGCGCTTCCTGCGGCAGCTCACGGGCAAGAGCCTGCATGACAGGGTGGCCCTGGGCGTCGACGTGGACGCGGTGAGCGGCGCCACCATCAGCTCGCGCTCCGCCACCTTCGCCGCGCGCAAGGCGCTCGCGCTGGCCTCGGTGCTCCTCGCCCGGCCCGCGCCGCAGACGCTGGCCAAGCGCTAGCCGCCGTTCGCAGCCCCGATTGCGATTAGGCTGCGGGGATGCAGAGCCAGAGCCCATCACCGCTCGCGCCACCTCCACCGCAGCCCACCGCGGCCGACGTCGAGGTGGAGCTGCAACGGCGCCTGGTCATGCTGCGGCTGCTGCAAGAGCAGCGCGTTCGGCGCAGCGCCAGTTGGTTCTATTGGCTGGCCGGGTTTTCCGCGCTGAACTCCGTCCTCGCGCACGCGGGTTCCACGTTCCAGTTCTTTGGACTCGGGCTCACCGAGCTCATCGACTTCTTCGCGCTCGGGCTTCGCGACAAGCTCGGTGGCGGCGTGCACGTGGTGGCCGCCGGGCTTGACCTGGCCATCGTCGGCACGTGGATCGGCATCGGCATGTGGGCCCGCCAGCGCAGCACCGCCGCGTTCGGTGTAGGCATGGCTCTCTTCGCCGTCGACGCGCTCATCCTGCTGCCGCTCGGCGACTGGCTGGGCATCGCCTTCCACGCCTACGCGCTCTTCGCCATCTACGGCGGCTTCCAGGCCTCGCAGGCGTTGAAACAGAATCGTTAAGCTTTAGAACGCCACCGAACCCGAGAGCCGCAGCTCGGGCGCGATCGCGCCAAGCGGCGTCGGGGCCTCGCCCGCGTCGTAGCCGAAGACCAGGTGCCGGCCCGGGAAGGCCGAGAAGCCCGCTTGCGCACGCAGCCCGAAGCCCAGGTGCGGCGCCACCCAGAACAGGCTCTCCACCGCGGCCAGCGCGCGAACGCCCGTCGCGGCCTTCACCTCCGCCCGACCCGGCAGCTGCGCGGTCGCCGGTTGGACGACGTCGGACATCTGCGCCGACGGCGACTGGGGCGGCGTGCTCGCCGCGTGCTGCCCAAGGGAGATGACGCCGCCCGCGAGCTGCGCGTCCACCGTCTCGCCGCGGCCGCGCGCGTTGCGATGATCGACCACCAGCGTGCGCCAGCCCGCCAGCGCCGAGCCGCCCCAGGTCTCGAGGTGCATGGCATCGAGCTCCACGAAGAGCGGGCGCGCGATGTCGATGGAGAGATCGACGTCGGCCCAGCTCGGCGTGCCGGTCATGAACGAGCCGCGCACGGTGAAGAGCCGGGGCGGATCCGGATCCAGCTTGGCGCGGACTTCGTCGGCGTGGGCCAGCCCGGCGAAGGTCAGACACGCGACGAAAGCGAGGAATCGCATGATTGGACGATAGCTGAGCGAGAGCCTTCTTGCCTGCGGCCACGAGGATTGACCCACCGCCCCCGCGTCGCTAGGTTCCGCGCCCCGCTTCGGAGCCGCCATGCGCATGAAGGTGCTCTTCCACGACTCGTGCTTCGACGGCGCGGCCAGCGCTGCGGTCTTCACCCGCTTCTACCGCGAGCGGATCCAGCCGAAGGCCGAGTTCAGCTACCAGGGGCTCTCCCACAAGGGCGGCGGCGAAGAGATCGACCGCTCCCTCTTCGACGGCGACGAGAACGCCATCGTTGACTTCCGCTACTCGCAGTCGCCCAAGCTCACCTGGTGGTTCGACCACCACCAGAGCGCCTTCCAGATGCCCGGCGACGAGCAGAGCTTCCGCGCCGACACCTCGGGCAAGAAGTTCCACGACCCCAAGCGCAAGAGCTGCACCAAGTTCCTCGCCGACGTCGCCAAGGACAAGTTCAAGTTCGACCCCGAGCCGCTGCGCGATCTCATCGACTGGGCCGAGCTCATCGACGGCGCGCAGTTCACCTCGCCGCGCCAGGCCGTGCGCCTCGAGGAGCCCGCGCTCAAGCTGATGACCGTCTTCGAGACCAACAAGGATCCGACGCTGATCCCCAAGGTCATCGGCGAGATGCAGCATGAGTCGCTGAAGAACATCATCGAGCTGCCGTACGTGAAGGAGAAGCTCGAGCCGCTCATGGCGCGGCACCAGAAGAACATCGAGCTGGTCACCTCGCGCGCCAAGCTCGAGGGCGGCGTGGTCTTCTACGACGTCGCCGACCAGCCGCTCGACGCCATCAACAAGTTCATCCCCTACGAGGTCTTCCCGAACGCGCGCTACTCGCTGAACGTCTCGCGCGGCACGCAGCGGGTGAAGATCTCGCTGGGCTCCAACCCCTGGAAGCCCGAGCTGCGCACCCACGATCTCTCCAAGATCGCCGAGAAGTACGGCGGCGGCGGCCACCCCGTCGTCGCCGCCATCTCCCTCAAGGCCGATGATCTCGCCCGCGCCCGCCAGGTCGCACAGGAGATCCTCGCTGTCCTGAACGGATGAGGAACCGAACGATGCGCGCCTCTTCCCTCATCGCTGCGCTGGTCACCCTGCTGCTCGCTGCGCCTGCGCAGGCCGCCAAGTCGTTCTCCAAGGACATCGAGACGGCCAAGCGCATCGCCGAGACGGTGCAGGCCAGCATCGCCGCGGCGAACACGCTGATGAAGAAGCCGCACGATCCGCCCAAGGCGAACACCTTCTTCGCGCTTCTGCACAAGGACACCTGGTTCGTCTACTTCGGCTGGCTGGAGCCCGACGGCTCCAAGTTCACGCCCGCGCTGGTGATGGCCGCGCCGCGCCACCACTTCGAGCAGATGAAGCAGGTGGAGCTCAAGGACGCGCCCGCTGACGTGCTGCCGTTCGCGCGCGCGGTGACGTCGTCGCGCGCCACGGCGATGAAGGCCACCGGCAATCCGCACGTGGACCCGGTGCTCGTGCCCGAGAAGGACGGCATCAGCGTGTACGTGATGCAGGGCGGCACCCGCGAAGGCGCGCTGCTCCTCGGCGGCGACTTCCTCGACCGCTACGATCGCGCGGGCACCAGGCTCTTGAGCCGGCTGCAGTACCACAAGGCGGTCATCGCCGTGCCCCAGTCGGATCCCAAGCACCCCGAGGGCAAGCCGGCGGGCTCGTACCACACCCACGTCATCGACGAAGGCCCGACGCCCACCGACATCGCCGCCGTGCTCCTGCACCCCACGCTCGCGCCCATGCTCATCACCGGGCGAAACGGCGGCGGGTACCGCGTCGACGAGCAGGGCAACGTGCACGAGGAGAAGGACCTGAACATGGCCTCGCTGCAGACGCTGCCCGCGCAGCCCGAGCAGCCCGCGATCGTGGCGGCTCCGGGCGCGCCGGACGTGCCCGCGGCCGATCCCAAGGCCGCCCCGGCGAACGCGCCGGCGCCAGCTCCGTCGAAGTAGCGAAGCCGCGATCGGATCCGAGCGGATCCGGCCGGATCAGAAGTCCAGGCCGACCTTCGCGCTGTAGGTGGCGATGGTGTAGCTGGTGACGTCGGTGTTCACCTGGGCCCAGCTGCCCTCCAGGCCGAACTCCAGCACGTAGCCGATGAAGCGCACGCCGCCGTAGAAGCGGTTGTGCCGGTTGCTGCTGATGTCCACCGAGGTGAAGACGTCCTGGCTGGCGGTGCCCGAGGCGTTGTTCGGGGCGTGGAACTGGTCGTTCTCGCTCTGGCCCGGGTTGAAGTCGATCACGTTCGACGACGCCGCCACCCACACGCTCGACCAGCCCACGTACGGGGTGATCGTGCACATGCCGTTGACGGGGATCTGCTTGCCCAGGCCGAGGTCGAAGCCGGCCACGGTGAGCGTGAACTCCCGCGCGCCGATGAGCTGCGTGCCCCAGCCGCGCGCGCCCAGGTCGGGGAAGTAGAGGAAGCCCTCGTTCAGGGCCCACTTGGCCTCGACGGTGGTGGCCACCATGTTCGAGCCTTCGATGTAGTTCACCTTCACGCCCACCTCGAGCGAGAAGGGCAGGCCCTTGCGCACGTGCACGCCGGGCATCTGCAGCGCGCCGGTGCCGGTGTACGCCGGATCAAGCGGCCAGTAGCGGATGCCGTTGATGGTGCCCGAGTCGTTCACCAGCGAGACCGGGTACTCGAACGCGAAGTCGAAGCCCGCGTAGCCCGTGGTCTCGGGCGGCTCGAGGTTCCAGTTGGTGATGGCCACGCCCAGCTCCTGCATGAACGCGCTGAAGCGCTTGTTGGCCGCCCCATCCACCGAGGGCGCGCCGAGCTGGTACAGGCGGAAGTCGTAGCGATCGGCGCGGGCCGTGGCCGGAACCAGAAGCGCGAGCGAGCAAAGAAGTGCGAGCCTTCGCATTCACCCTCCGGGCCGCAGGGCGCATGCGCCCCGACCTGGCACCTGTCGAACGATAGCCGAGGCATCCGGAACCGGGCAATAAAACGGACCCTTGGCAGAAAACTCCACCCCGAACTCCGGGCGGTCCCGGCCCAGCTGGAATAGATTGCCGCATCCGCAGGGGGACCCCCACGTGAGCGAGCCCGTCATCCTGGCCGGCGACATCGGCGGCACCAACACCCGGCTCTGCCTCTACCAGGTGAACGGTGCGGAGGTCGTGGAGCTGCGCGGGCAGTCGTACTCCAGCAAGGGCGTGAAGAGCCTGGATGAGCTGGTGCGCCGGTTCATGTCGGAGGGCCCGCCGGTGCGCTTGGGCGCGGCAGCGCTGGCGGTGGCCGGCCCGGTCGTCGACGGGCGCTGCGTGGCCACCAACCTCCCCTGGGTGCTCGAGGAGGCCCACCTCGCCGAGGCCGCCAAGGTGGCGCACCTCAAGCTGCTCAACGATCTGCAGGCGCTGGCCTTCGGCGTGCTGTTCCTGCCGCGGCACCAGCTGATCTCGCTCAACGGCTTGGGCCCGCCGGGGCGCGGCGCGGCGGCGGTGATCGCGGTGGGCACGGGGCTCGGGCAGGCCTACCTGCACTGGGACGGCGCGCGCTACCACCCCTCGCCCAGCGAGGGCAGCCACGGCGAGTTCGGCCCGCAGAACGAGATCCAGCTCGAGCTCTCGCGCTACCTCATCCAGCGCTTCGGTCACCCCAGCACGGAGCGGGTGATCAGCGGGCCGGGCTTCTCGGTGATCTACGACTTCCTGGTGCAGACCGGCCGCGAGAAGGCGCCTGCGGAGCTGGAGCAGGAGCTCACCACTGGCGATCGCAACGCCATCATCAGCATGCACGGCGTGAAGGGCCGCTACGACATCTGCGCGCGGGTGATGGAGATCTTCATCGACTGCTTCGGCGCCGAGACGGGCAACGTGGCCCTGCGCGGCTTCGCCACCGGCGGCATCTACATCGGCGGCGGCATCACCCCGAAGATCCTTCCGCGGTTGCAAGATGGCCGCTTCGTGCGCGCGTTCGAGAACAAGGGCCGCTTCCGCGACTTCCTCTCGCGCATCGCGCTGAGCGTGGTCACGCAAGAAGGCACGGGCCTGCTCGGCTCGGCGCACTACGCTCGCTTGATGCTCTAGCGTCTCCGAACGACCCACGGCCCACGACCCACGACCCGCGATCGGGCCGCTCGGTCAGGCCCCGAACGGACCGGCGTCAGCCAGGCCTCCCTCTCAGGCAGGCCCGCCATGTTCAAGTACCCGCGCACGCCCCACCTGAAGGGCTCGCGCAAGCAGCCCGGCGACGAAGACCTCGAAGGCGTGCCGCACGCGCGCCTCGCGGGTCGGAACGTCGTGGTCGAAGAGAAGGTCGACGGCGCGAACGCCGGCATCTCCTTCGGCCCCGACGGCGCGCTCCGCTTGCAGAGCCGCGGCCACTACCTCACTGGCGGCCCGCGCGAACGCCACTTCGCCCTCTTCAAGGCCTGGGCGACCGCCCACCAGGTGGCGCTCCATCGGGCCTTGCAGTCGAGATATATCTTGTACGGCGAGTGGCTCTACGCCAAGCACACCGTCTTCTACGACGCGCTGCCGCACCTCTTCCTCGAGTTCGACGTCCTCGACACGGAGACCCACGAGTTCCTCGACACGCCCCGCCGCCGCAAGCTGCTCGCGGGCTGCCCGCTGGTGAGCGTGCCGGTGCTGCACCAGGGGCCGCTGCCCTCGCAGCGGCAGCTGGAAGGGATGATCCGGCCGTCGCTGTACAAGAGCAGCGCCTGGCGCTCCAACCTGCGCACGGTGTGCCTGGATCACGGGCTGGATCCGGATCGCACCGCGCGCGAGACCGACAACGCCGACCTCGCCGAGGGCTTGTATCTGAAGGTCGAGGAGCAGGGCCGCGTGGTGGAGCGCTACAAGTTCATCCGCGCCAGCTTCCTCACCAGCATCCTCGACGCGGGCACGCACTGGCTGAACCGACCCATCGTCCCCAACCAGCTCGCACCCGGTGTGAACCTCTACGAGCCGTCGCCATGAATTCGCCGTGGCCCATTCCCCAGCCGCCCGAGTTTCGCGTGGACTGGGCCGCGCTCGAGGCGGCGTGTCCGTGGATCCCGTCGCTCCGGGGCTGCGAGCAGGACGCGATTCACCACGCCGAGGGCGACGTGTGGATCCACACGCGCATGGTGGCCGAGGCCATGGCCGCCCTGCCCGCCTGGCGCGCGCTGCCGGCCGACGAGCGCGCGCTGGTGTTTTCGGCGGCGCTGCTGCACGACATCGCCAAGCCGTCGTGCACGCGCCGCGAGGACGATGGCCGGGTCACCGCGCGCGGCCACTCGCGCAAGGGGGAGCTGCAGGCGCGCGTGCTGCTCTGGGAGCTCGGCGTGGCGCCCGCGGATCGCGAGGCGCTCTGCAACCTGATCCGCTTTCACCAGCTGCCGTTCTTTCTCGTGGAGCGTGAGGATCCGGCGCGCACCGCGATCAGCGTGGCGGAAACCACGCGCTGCGATCACCTGACACTCGTGACCGAAGCCGACGCGCGCGGTCGGATCTGCGCGGATCTCGAGAAGCTGCTCGTCAACATCGCCTGCTTCCGCGAGCTCTGTGCCGACGCGGGCGTGCTCTCGGGTCCGCGCGAATTTGCGAACGACGTGAGCCGCGTGGAGTTCCTGCGCACGCCCGGCCGCGATCCCGCGTACGCCGCGCATGACGACCTCGCCTTCGAGGTGACGATGCTCTCGGGCTTACCCGGCGCTGGCAAGGACACCTGGGTCGCCGAGAACGCGAACGGCCGGCCGGTGCTCACGCTCGATGGCATTCGCCGCGAGCTCGACATCGACGCCGGCGAGCCGCAGGGCAAGGTGATCGCCGCGGCCGAGGAGCGCGCGCGTGAGCACCTGCGCGCCAGGCGGCCTTTCGTGTTCAACGCGACCAACCTCTCGCGCGAGCTGCGAGGCCAGTGGCTGAACCTGTTCCACGCGTATCGCGCGCGGGTGCGCATGGTGTACCTGGAGGTGTCGCGCGCGGAGCTCTTGCGTCGCAACCGCGAGCGCGACGCGCGCGTGCCCGATCACGCCCTCGCGCGGATGCTCGAGCGCTGGGAGGTGCCGGATCGCACCGAGGCGCACGTCGTCGAATATCGCTGGTGACTACTTCGGCAGCTTCGCCGCCGCCGCTTGATCCACCAGCCAACGCACCTTGCCGCGCGCCTGGCGAACCATGCCCAGGGGCCGCACGTCGAGCTCGATGGGCCCGTGCATCACCTGCTCGAGCATCTCGGCCTTGTCCGCGCCTTCCATCAGCACGTGGATCGCGCGCGCAAGCTGGATCACCGGCGTGGTGACGCTGATCCGATCCACCAGCGGTTTCACGTACGCCGGCGGCACCACGTGGACCATCACGCGATCGCGCACCAGCGCCTTGCCCGTGGTCGGAAACAGCGACGCCGTGTGCCCGTCGGTGCCCATCCCCTGCAGCATCACGTCGAAGATCGGCATGCCCTGCTCCACCGGCATCCGATGCAGGAGCTCGTCGGCGTAGCGCGCAGCCTCGGCCGGCCGATCCGTCGCCTCGCCGCGGATCCGATGCACCTGGCCATCGGGCAGCGCGAGCGCGTCGAGCATGGCCAGCTTCGCCATGCGGAAATTGGAGTCCGCGTGATCCGGCGGAACGCAGCGCTCGTCGCCGAACCAGAGGTGCACGCGCGTCCAGTCGAGCTCGCCTCGCGCAGGCCCTGCGAGCTTCTCGAACACGGGCTTGGGCGTGCGGCCGCCCGAGAGCGCCAGGTGAAACGCACCGCGCGCCGAGATCGCCGAACGGGCCGCATCGGCGATGTGCCGCACCGCCGCGTCCACGAGCTGCGGCTGCGACGCGAAGATCTCCAGCGCCGTGCTCATTGCCGCGCCTCGCGCAGAAGCTCGATGGCGCCCAGGTAAGCGGCCTCGAAGAGCGGGTCGCGGCTGGTGATCTGCAGCTCCTGCGCGAGCAGCCAGCTCCGGCTCGCGGTCTGCAGCCGCTGGCGCTGGCTCTGCAAGCTCACGACGCCCTGGCGCGGCTCGGCCACCACCATGCCCGCGTCCTCCTGGCGAACGACGGCCAGCTCGATGGGCTTGGCGCCGTCGCCGTGCAGCACCAGCTCCGACACCTCGCCTGGCCCGAGATCCGACCGCGGTGCGCGCACCAGCTCCACCCGCGGCGACACCTTCACGTGCGCGAGCTTGGCCGTCTTGTGCAGCCGGTCGCGCACCCACGCGCCGAGCATGGCGGGACCAATCGCCGTCCCGCTGCCCTGCGGCGGCGTGTGGCGGACCACGATGCGATCGATCGCGGCGAAGCGCTCGCGCACCTCGGGCGAGTCGAAGAAGCGCGCGGTGAGCGCGGTGAACGGCTTGATGCGCGCCCAGTTGAGATCGCCGAGCGCGGCGTGGTCGTCGGCGCGCGACTCTTCGGTGTCGCTCTTCACGTACTCCACCAGGCGCATCAGGTCCCAGGGATCGAGCTGCGCGGTGTCCACGACCATCCGGTCGCACACGCGCGCCATCTTGTGCCAGTTGGGCCCGAACGTCGGCGGCGTGGCCCACCAGGCGCACGCGGGCTGATCGCTCTCGAGGAGCGAGGTGAGCAGCGCGGGCAGGTATTCCACGTCGGCCCCGGTCGCCTTGAGGTCGATGAGCTCGGAGTACGTGGGCGCGATGCCGGCGCCCATGGGCGTGCCGTCGACGGCGACGCGCGCCTCGAGCGCCGCCTTGGGCGCCTCGCGGTGCGCGTGCACCAGGAACAGCCGGCCCGGGTGCTCCACCACCATCGCGGTGAGCACCTCGTGCGTGTGCACGCAGCGATCCTCGTCGTGACAGAACGCGACGAGGTTCATGGTGCAGACCCGCATCGCGTTCGGGTCGTTGCAGCCGCGCGCCAGCTCCTCGCGACGCGCGCGCAGCGCCGCCGTGATCCCCTCGACGGGAATCGTCGGGCCCAGCTCCAGCGGATGCCGTGCAATGGGCGCCATGGCCTAGAGCCTCCGCCAGTGGCGTCCGTCGGCGGCGATGAGCTCCTCGGCGGCCTGCGGGCCCCAGCTGCCGGCCTCGTAGCTCGACGGCTCCGCGTTCCACTCCTTCCAGCCCTCGAGGATCTCCGTGACCAGCTTCCACGCGGTGTCCACTTCGTCGGCGCGGGTGAAGAGCGTGGCGTCGCCGATCATCGCGTCGAGCAGCAGGCGCTCGTAGGCCTCGGGCGGCTCGGCGCCAAACGCCTGCCCGTAGCGGAAGTCCATGTTCACGGTGCGCACGCGCATGCCCTCGCCGGGAACCTTGGAGTTGAAGCGCATGCTGATGCCTTCATCCGGCTGGATGCGGATGGCGAGCACGTTGCGCGCGGTGTCGGTCTGCAGGGCGCCGAAGAGCGAGTGCGGCAGCCGCGCAAAGTGGACGCTGATCTCCGTCACGCGCTTGGGCAGCCGCTTGCCGGTGCGCAGGTAGAAGGGCACGCCGTCCCAGCGCCAGTTGTCGATGAAGAGCTTGAGCGCGGTGAACGTGGCGGTGCGCGAGTCTTTTGCCACGCGCTCCTCCTCGCGGTACGCGGGCACCGGCTTGCCGTGGTACGCGCCGCGCGCGTACTGGCCGCGCACGGTGTACTGCTGCACCTCCTCGCGCAGCACCGGGCGGATCGAGCGCAGGACTTTGACCTTCTCGTCGCGCACGGCGTCCGCGTCGAACGCGACGGGCGCCTCCATCGCGGTCAGCGACAACAGCTGCATGAGGTGGTTCTGCACCATGTCGCGCAGGATGCCGGCCTCTTCGTAGTAGCCGCCGCGGCGCTCCACGCCGATGTCTTCGGCCGCGGTGATCTGCACGTGATCCACGTACTGCCGGTTCCAGATGGGCTCGAAGATGGAGTTTCCGAAGCGGAAGACCATCAGGTTCTGCACCGTCTCTTTTCCGAGGTAGTGGTCGATGCGGTAGACCTGCGACTCGGCGAAGACGTCGTGCACGTTGCCGTTGAGCTCGCGCGCGCTGTCGGTGTCGTGGCCGAAGGGCTTCTCGAGGATGATCCGGCTCCACGGATTGCCGCGTCCGCCGTTCTGCAGCAGGCCGGCGTCGTGGAGCTGCTTCAAGATCATGGGCATCACGCTCGGCGGGACGGCGCAGTAGTAGAGCCGGTTGCCGCGCGTGCCGCGCTCCTTGTCGGCGCGCTCGAGCGCGGCCTTGAGGCGCTGGAACGCGGCCGGGTCGTCGAAGTTGCCGCTCACGTAGTCGAGGCCCGCGGCGAAGTCGCTCCAGATCTCCTCGTCGAGCGGCTTGCGGCGCGAGAACTCGCCCACCGCCTTCTTCATCTCACTGCGGTAGCTGTCGCGCGAGAAGTCGTCCTTGGCGAAGCCGACGACGGCAAAGTTCGCGGGCAGTACGCCCGTCAAGCCCAGGTTGTAGAGCGCGGGCAGGAGCTTGCGGTGCGAGAGGTCGCCGCTGGCGCCGAAGATGACCATGGCGCACGGCTCGCCCACGCGCTCGGTGCGCAGGCCAGCTCGAAACGGGTTTTCTGGGGTGGCGATCATGGAGGTCCCGCCGCGCGCGCGGCCGTTCGGCCAGCGGATCCGAATCGGGATCCGCCGGCCAGGTTCACAACGGGTGAAACGGCGTGGCTACTTCTTCACCGCGTGGCCGCCGAACTCGTTGCGCAGCGCCGCGATGATCTTGCTGCCGAACGCGGTGTCCACGTCCTGGCGCGAGCGGAAGCGCGCGAAGAGCGCCTCAGTGATGACCGGCATGGGCACGGCCTTCTCGATGGCCTGCTCCACCGTCCAGCGGCCCTCGCCGGTGTCGTCGGCCCAGCCCTTGATGCCCGCGAGCTTGGGGTCCTTCTTGAGCGCGGCGGCCAGAAGCTCGAGCAGCCAGCTGCGCACCACGCTGCCCTGGCCCCAGAGGTCGGCGACCTTGGGCAGGTCGAGGTTGAAGCCGCTCTTCTCCAGCAACTCGAAGCCCTCGGCATAGGCCTGCATCATTCCGTACTCGATGCCGTTGTGGACCATCTTGGTGAAGTGGCCCGAGCCGCTCGCGCCGCAGTAGAGGTAGCCGTTCTCGGGCGCGAGCGTCTTGATGGCGGGCTCGGCGACCTTGAAGGCGTTCGCGTCGCCGCCGACCATCAGGCAGTAGCCGAACTTGAGGCCCCAGAGGCCGCCCGAGGTGCCCGCGTCGAGGTAGGAGATGCCGGCCTCGGCGAGCTTCTTGGAGCGCGCCTGGGCCTCGGTGAACTTGGAGTTGCCGCCGTCGATGAGCACGTCGCCCTTGGCGAGCAGCGGCGTCACCGCGTCGATGGTGGGCTGCACGAACTGCCCGGGCAGCATCATCCACACCACCTTGGGAGACGGCAGCTTGGCCACCGCGTCTTTCAGGTCGGTGGCGGCCACGGCGCCTTGGGCGGCCAGGTCCTTCACCGCCTGGGCGTTCACGTCGTAGACCACCACGCGGTGCTTCCCCTGCAGCAGCCGCAGCGACATGTTGAAGCCCATCTTTCCCAGGCCGATCATCGCGATGTCCATGCGCTCCTCCGATAGTTTGAGTTCAAACGAACCGAGCGAGTGCCCGGCTGCCCGGGCGGAACCCTATCGCAGGAGCCGCTGATCCGGATCCAGAAAGCACGAATCCCGCGGCGGCCTCTCGGCCAGCGCGGGACTCGGGACCTCGGTGAAGCGCGAGGTTTTAGAACATCGGCATCGGGCCGATCTTGGTCCAGGTCGGCTTGGCGTTGGGGGCCACCACCGTGCTCTTCAGATAGAGCTCGCCCTTGTACGTGTAGACCTTCTGGTCCACGCCCATCTCGCCCTTGGGGGTCACGTCGATGGAGCTGTACTTCTCGATGCCGGCCGGGGCGTGCTTGAGGGGCTTCACGCCGTCCTTGAGGGCCTTCTGGGCCATCGAGCCGTAGATCTGCTTCAGCTCGTCCTGGGTGGGCATCATGATCTTCGCGTTGACGTTGCCGGAACCGCCGACCTTGCGCACCATGACCTGCTCCTTTTTGTTGTGCCCGGCAGTGCCAGGCGGGATGCGAACATTGTCGTGGGCACCGCGGAGAAGTTGCCTACATCCACCCCGATTACCCGACGTCGGCGCCAAACGACGAGAAAGTCTAGGCGGATCCGCGAGCGATCTGCCAGCCGAGCGCTGGGACCTCCACGGGGCGTGAAGTGCGGTCGGACAGCCTCGGTGCGGCTCGCCAAGTGGGCCAAACTCCGAAATGGCCAAGCGGGACTGCCTGTTGCATCCTCCCTCGCCGTGTCCCAGCCCGCACTCGCAACGCCGCCCGAACCGAAGCCGCCCGCGCCGAAGCCGTCGCGCTCGCGCGGTGGTGCGATCGCGGTCGCGGCGGGGATCCTGCTCTCGCGGCTGGCGGGCTTCGTGCGCGAGCGCGCGCTGGCGCACTACCTGGGCAACTCGCCGGCGTCGGGCGCGTTCCGGGCGGCGCTGCGCATTCCGAACCTCTTGCAGAACCTGCTCGGCGAGGGCGTGCTCTCGGCGTCGTTCATCCCCGTCTACGCCAAGCTGCTCGCCGAAGGGAAAGAGGACGAAGCGAATCGAGTCGCGCGCACGGTGGCCACGCTGCTCTTCTTCGCGGCGGCGGTGATCACCCTGCTCGGCGTGGTCTTCACGCGCGCGGCCATCGAGCTGCTCGCGCCCGGTTTCCACGGCGAGGTGCGCGAGCTGACCATTCACCTGGTGCAGATCCTCTTCCCGGGGACGGCGCTGCTCGTGCTGAGCGCGTGGTGCCTGGGCGTGCTGAACTCGCACCGCAAGTTCTTCCTCTCCTACGTCTCGCCGGTGGTTTGGAACGGCGCGCTCATCGCCGTGGCCATCGTGGGCGGGCGGCGGCTGCTCACGCCGGCGGGCGGCCAGTTCGAGCTCGCGGTCTGGCTCGCGTGGGGCGCGGTGGCGGGCTCGGGGCTGCAGCTCCTGGTGCAGGTGCCGACGGTCTTCGCGCTCACGCGCTCGCTGCTCCCTTCACTGCGAGTGAAGTCGGAAGGTGTGCAGGCCACGCTGCGCGCGTTCGGGCCGGTGCTCGTCGGACGCGGCTCGGTGCAGCTCTCGAGCTACCTGGATCAGCTGCTCGCGAGCTACCTCGGGCCGGCGATGGTCTCGGCCATGGCCTACGCGCAGACGCTGTACCTCTTGCCCGTCTCCCTCTTCGGGATGTCCATCAGCGCGGCGGAGCTGCCGGAGATGTCGCGCGCGCAGGGCTCGAGCGCGGACATCGCGGCCAAGCTGCAAGAGCGGCTCAAGGGCGGGCTGCGCAACGTCGTGTTCCTGGTGGTGCCGTCGATGGTGGCGTTCCTGGCCATCGGCCCGACGTTGGTGGGCGCCATCTTCCAGAGCGGCCGTTTCCAGGCGCAGGACACGTGGGAGGTCTGGGTCATCCTCTGCGGCTCGGCGGTGGGACTGACCGCGGGTACGCAGGGGCGGCTGCTGGCGAGCGCGTTCTACGCCCTCGGCGACACCAAGACGCCGCTGCACGCCGCGCTGGTGCGGGTGGCGCTGACGTTCGTCTCCGGCTGGGCGGCGGCGCTTCCGCTTCGTGCGCACTACGGCTACGCGCCGGTCTATGGCGCGCTGGGGCTCACCGCGAGCGCCGGCGTGGCCGCGTGGATGGAGTTCTCGCTGCTGCGGCTCTGGCTGGGAAAGCGCATCGGACGCGTGCCGTTGCCCATGGGCCTGCTGGCGATGGCCACGTTTGCTGCGGCGGTGGCAGGAGTCGGCGGCTTCTTGTTGCAGCGGACGCTCGCTGGCTTCGGCCCGTGGATCCGCGCGGGCGCGGTGGTGCCCACGTTCTGCGCGATATATCTCGTTCTCGGGCTGGCGCTGAAGATCCCCGAGGCGACCCAGCTCGTGAACCGCGTGCGCCGCAAGCTCGGGCGTTGATAGGGTGCGCGCATGCGCGCCGTGGTGCAGCGGGTGAGCCGGGCCAGCGTGACCGTCGAGGGCCGGGTGGTGGGCCAGATCGATCGCGGGCTGTTGGTGCTGCTCGGCGTGGCCTCCGCGGATGTCGACGCAGATCTCGAGTGGCTGGTGGCCAAGGTGCTCGCGCTCCGCGTCTTCCCCGATGACGCCGGCAAGATGAACCTCGACCTCGCGGCGATCCAGGGCGGGCTCCTGGTGGTGAGCCAGTTCACGCTCCTGGGCGACACGCGGAAGGGAAACCGCCCCGCGTTCACGGGCGCGAAGGAGCCGGTGGAGGCGGAGCGGATGTACGAGCGCTTCTGCGCGCGGGCCGCGGAGCTGGGCGCGCGGGTGCAGAAGGGCGTGTTCCGCGCGGACATGCAGGTGGAGCTGGTGAACGACGGCCCGGTCACGCTGCTCCTGGATTCGACCAAGCTCTTCTGAAGCCAACGGGGGACGCATGGAAAGCTGCGTGTTCTGCGACATCGCCGCGCGCAAGATCCCCGCGCGCATCCTGCTCGAGGACGAGGCGCTGCTCGCCTTCGAGGACGTGCGTCCCCAAGCGCCGCTGCACGCATTGGTGATCCCCAAGCGGCACGTGGCTCACGCGAACGAGCTCCGTTCAGACGACGCCGACCTCCTGGGCAAGCTGGTGCTCGCGGCACAGCAGGTGGCGCGGCTGCGTGGCGCGGCCGAGAGCGGCTGGCGGCTGGTGATGAACACCCTCGACGACGCCGGCCAGACCGTCTTCCACCTGCACCTGCACGTGCTCGGTGGGCGCGAGCTGGGCTGGCCGCCCGGATAGCTACTTCGGGATCAGCACCGAGCGCACGGACGAGTTGGAGTTGTAGTCCATGTTGTCGACCTGGATGTTGCCGTCGGCGAGCATCTGGATCACCGCGTAGCCGTAGTTGTCGCTGGGGTTGCCGAGCGGAGCGCCGCCATTGCCCACGATGACCTCGCGCGCGCCGCTCTGGTGGTAGAACTCGTGCGTGTGCCCCACGATCTTGAGCGTGTAGGGCGCGGCGTTGATCACCGTCTCGCTGTCGGGGATGCCCGGCGCCGTGGTCGCGTCCGAGGGCTCGTGCCGGATGATGAAGGTGTACGTGGTGCTCTGCGCGAGCTGGGTCTGCAGCCAGCTCTTCTGCGTGCTGTCCCAGGCGTTCATGGCGAGCACGATGAACTTGGCCGTCCACGCGCCGTTGGTGTCGTTCACGTCGAACCGGTAGTACGGCTTCGACTGCCCCAGCGGCGACATCATCTGGCTCATGAAGGCCTGGAAGTTGTTGCTGTTGTTCCCCGCCGAGCCGGTGCAGTTGCTCGAGGTGTAGCCGGTGCACTCGTGGTTGCCCATGCTCGGGAAGACCGGGCCCGCGGTGTAGTTCGCCTGCGCGTTCAGGTAGTAGCCCATCTGCGTGGCGCCCGCGTTGCCGCTGGGGTTGGCGTACATGTAGTCGCCCGTGGCCACCACGAACTGCGGCTTCACCGAGAGCCCCTGCATGTCCTGGTAGATCTTGGTGATGATCGCCGTGGGGTAGTTGCTGGTGTCGTCCTCGTTGGGCGGGCGCGAGTCACCCACCGCAGCGAAGTAGAGCCGGTCGACGCTGCCGCCGTTCTTGTTCACGCTGCCCGACCACGGCGCGCCCGCGCTGGTGCCGCTGGTGCCGGTGGTGGTCGTTCCCGTGGTGCTGCTCGTGCCCGTGCTGCCGGTGGTCGAGGTGCTGGTGGTCCCCGTGGTGCCCGTGGTCGTGCTGGTGTTGTTGCTGCCGCACGCGTTCGTCGGCGACACGCAGGCGCCGCTCTGGGTGTTGCAGTAGTAGCCGCCGTAGCAGTTGTTGGGCTGGCAGTCCGCGGGATTGCTGGCGCTGCAGTGGCAGATCGTCTCCGGCGTGTTGGGGCCCGCGAAGATGCCGCAGTCGCCCGTCGAGCCCGTGCTGCCCGTGGTGCCGCTGGTCGAGGTGGTCGCGGTGGTCGACGAGTTGCCGGTGGTGCCGTTGGTGTTGGTGCCCGTGGTCGCGCCCACGCACGCCCCCACGGTGGGATCGCAGTAGCTGCCCGCGCAGTCACTGCCGCAGGCGCCGCTGGCGGGATCCGTGCAGCTGCCCACGTCGGGGGTGCAGACGTTCTGCGGCGTGCCCGAGACGTCATTGAGCTGGAAGCAGTGCGCGCCGGTGGCACAGCCCACGCTGCAATCGTCGAGGCAGAAGCTGTCGGCGTGGCCCAGCTGCACGCAGTAGCCGCTCTGGCAGTTGCTGTTGTCGAAGCAGCTCCCACAGCCGGGCACCGTGCCGCCGTTCGAGCCGCTGCTCCCGCCGTTGGTGCCCGACGTCGAGGTGTGGCCTGTGCTGCCGCTGCCGGCGATGGTGGTGCCGGTGGTGGTGCTGCCGGTCGAGTCGTTGCATCCGACGAGCGCGAGCGTGAAAACCGCCAGCGCGGCGAGGTGACGAAGGTGGATCATGGTGCGGCTCCGCAACTTTCGAACGGCCCAACGGCCAGCCAAGGGCGCGGATGCTCGTCTCGATCGTGACTGGGCTGCAACGCCTACCCTTCCGCACATTGGAAGCTTGTCAAACTGTCACGACCTGCGGGCCGAAAGGGTCAAGCAGGCAGGCCGTAGGCCTATCGGAAACTTTTCGCCGGCCGGGGACACAGAACCTTCGCTGCTGGCCCGGCGTTTGCTCATTAGACAAGGGCGGTCTGGCCTTTGGAGGACGCAACTCATGCGGTGGTTGAGGGTGACGCTCATTGGGCTCCTGCTCGGGCTGGCTTGCGCTGCTGCCGCGGCTGAGCTCTTCCCCGGCCCGCCGGCCGAGGAGGGTGTGCCGCTCTACTTCTCGCTCGAGGTGCGCCAGAAGGGCCACGTGGTCGCCCGGCCGCAGCTCCTGGGCGCCTCCGGCCACGACGTGCGCGCCGTGCTCCGCAGCCGCGATGGCGCCCCGCGCATGGAGCTCCTCCTGCAGCCCACGCTGCGCGGAACGAAGGTCGGCCTGGACATGCACGTCGCCCTGCCCGACGAGCCCGGCCTGGGAAAGAGCTTCTCGCTGCGCCACGCCGAGGAGGCCCAGCTCAAGCTGGGGCAAGACGTGGACGTGCGCGTCTTGGCCATGCGCGTGCAGTCGCCGGAGTTCGAGGCGTACATGCGCAACGCGCCGCCGCCGGACGAGGGCCCGAACCGCGACTGACGGCCGCGTTCGGGGTATCTCTCCGCCATCTCCCTGGAGCCGGCCATGACCGCCGAGCGCGAGCAGCGCTACCTCGCGATGATCACCCAGTTCCCCGACTCGCCGCTGGGCTACTTCAGCCTGGGCCGGTACTACCTCGAGGAGGCGCGCTTCGCGGAGGCGGCCAAGCACCTGGCGCGCTGCACGGAGCTCGACCCGACGTACGCCGCGGCCCTGCTCTCCCTGGGCGACGCGCACGCCGGCGCCGGTGATCGCGACCAGGCGAAGGCCGCGTACGCGCGCGGGCGCGAGGCGGCGCTGGCGCAGAACCACCCCACGCTGGCCGAGGAGATCGACGAGCGCGTGGCCGACCTCGACTGAGGGCGGCCCAGTGGCTGGCATATGAAACCGGATCCGTCCAGAATCATCGATCGTCGGAGCGGAGGTGCCGTGAGCGCCGAGCGTCCCCAGGCCGTGAGCCCGAGCGCTCCGCGCACCTACCGCTACTACGACCTGGTGATGGCCGCGTTCGTCTGCGTGCTGCTCTGCTCCAACGTGATCGGCCCGGCGAAGGTCTGCCAGGTGCAGGTCTTCGGGCACCCGTTCACCTTCGGCGCGGGGATCCTCTTCTTCCCCATCAGCTACCTCTTCGACGACATCCTCACCGAGGTCTACGGCTACGCGCGCTCACGCCGCATGGTGTGGGCCGGCTTCGGGGCGCTGCTCTTTGCGAGCTTCATGAGCTGGGCCGTGGTGGGCCTGCCGCCCGCGCCCGACTTCCACGATCAGGAGGCCTACGCGCGCATCTTCGGCGGCACGCCGCGCATCGTGGCCGGCTCGCTCACCGCGTTCTGGTTCGGCGAGTTCATGAACGCGTACGTCCTCGCGAAGCTCAAAGTCTTCACCGAGGGACGCTTCCTCTGGCTGCGCTTCGTCGCATCGACGATCGCCGGCGAGGGCATCGACACCCTCATCTTCTATCCGGTGGCCTTCTACGGGCTCTGGAGCAACGAGCAGCTCTTCGCGGTGATGGCTGGCAACTACACCATCAAGGTGCTCTGGGAGGTGCTGGCCACCCCGCTCACGTACGCGGTCTGCGGCTACCTCAAGCGCGTCGAGCACGAGGACTACTACGACCGCGAGACCAACTTCACGCCGTTCTCCTTGCAGGCGTGAGCGCCGCGAACAGGCCGCGCCGCGGCAGCTTTCACGAGCTGGGGCCGCTCCAGCCGCCGGGGTTCTCGCCGCGACGGATCCGGATCTACCTGCCCGATGACGGCGCTGCCGAGCACCCCGCGCTCGTTCTCTTCGACGGCCAGAATGTCTTCGCGGATCCGAATGCGCCGCGCGGCGGCTGGGGCGTGGACACCGCCGTCGACGGATTGGATCTGCGTCGCTCGATCGCGCCGATGATCGTGGCCGTGCCGCACGATCCGAATGCACGCCAGGACGAGCTCACGCCCTGGCCCATCGACGGCCATGGCGGCGGCGCCTGGCGGATGATCGACTGGGTTGCCGACGCGGTCCTTCCTGCGGTGCGCGCGCGCTTCGCCATGCCGTCCGGGGCGCTGGGTGCGGTGCTCGGCGGCGCGTCGTGGGGCGGGCTCTGCGCGCTCGTGGGTCACCACGCCCGGCCCGACGCTTTCGGTGGCGCGCTCTGCCTCTCGCCCGCGGCCTGGGTGGGCGAGTTTGCGGTGTTCGATTGGCTCGCCCGGCATCACAAGCCGACGTTCTCGCGCATCTACCTGGACTGCGGCGCGCACGAGGCCGAGGGCCGAATGCTGCCGCCCGCGGCCGAGTTGGCGAAGCGGCTGGCGGCGCGCGGCTACGAACGAAAGCAGCTGCGCTGGGTGGCGGATCCACACGGCGAGCACACCGAGGCCGATTGGCGACGGCGGCTGCCGCGCGCG
Organism: Deltaproteobacteria bacterium; assembly: GCA_018266075.1. GTDB lineage: Bacteria > Myxococcota > Myxococcia > Myxococcales > SZAS-1 > SZAS-1. The sequence continues at coordinate 112,061 of JAFEBB010000010.1, forward strand.
CTGCGCTTCATGTTCCGACGCTGATCCGGATCCGGATCAGTGCGGCGCCGGCGAGATCAGCGGCGGACGCGGCGGAGGCGCGTTGTTGCCCTCGGCCTGCGGCAGCGAGGACGGACGCTGTCCCTTGTCGTCGGGCTTGTCGAAGCAACGCCAGTTCACGATCTCCGCGGTCTGCACGGGCGGCCAGGGCTGGCCGATGGGCGGGATGATCTGGTTGTCGCGCAGCAGGCGGAATCGATAGAGCGTCTTGCCGCCGTGCTCGCGGGGGCCGTCGCCCCAGTTGTGCTGCTTGCACTGCCAGCGCGCCCACTCCTCCTGGATCACCTTGGCGCCCTGGGTCACGTTCTCCAGGTACTTCCACCAGCGGGTGAACCAGAAGCCGCGAACCTCGCCCGGGCCGTCCACGGGGCCGCCGAAGAGATCTTCGGTGGAGCCGTCGCTGTACTCGGCGGGCGCGCGCAGGTGGTAGTCGGTGCGCAGCGGCTCGGGCGAGAACATGTCCCAGATGTTCCAGATGCTGGTCCACTGCACGGCGCGCTCGGCGGCCATGGGGAGGTAGCGCCGGCCCGGCTGCGGCGACGCGTACCAGGCCGCGGAGATGAACAGCACCAGCGCCGCGAGCTGCAACAGATCGCGCGAGGTCCTGTACACGCGCTCGGGCACGGGCAGCACCGGCGCGCGGAGCGCGGGCAGCTCCGGCGTCCAGGCCTCGACCTTGGCGCGCGCGTGCCGATTCTGACTCGCCCAGCTGTAGATGACGCCGCCAAGCTGGGCGAAGAACGGGAGCCCGCCGAGCTGGCCGACGACGAAGCCGCCCGGCGTCCGACGCAGCGCCGCGCGCAGTGCCGGCCAACCCGCCACGAGCGTTCCATCGGAGAGCACCGCGTGCAGCGAGCCCTCGAGCTCGTTGCGCTTGATGGCCTCGGCCGCCTTGGGCAGCTGGCCCGAGCGCACGTCCACGAGCTCCAGCTTCCCGAAGCGATCCATGCTCCGCAGCGTCTCCACGCCGCGCGCGCAGGCCGCGCACTTGCCGTCGTAGATCACGGCCGTGGGCGCGCCCTTGCCGCAGAGCCGCGCCAGCTGGTCGATCACCCACTCCGTCCAAGCGGGCTCGAAGAAGATGAAGTAGGTGACGGGCATCAGGTAGCTGAACAGGCCCACGTTCACCGTGAGCGCGATGCCGCCGTGCAGCGCCACGCCCATGAGCAGGCCCAGGGCCTTGGTCCACTTGTTCAGGATGGGCGAGAAGACCAGGAAGATGAACCCGCCCTCGAAGATCATCGTGAACACCGTCCCGAACGCCATGGGGATCGGGTAGTCGGCGAGCACCGAGGCCCAGGGCCGCGCGAAGACGTGGTTCAGGTGCAGCACGTAGTGCAGCGCCGAGTTGGAGAGGTCGAGGTGGTTGCCCGTCTGGTCGAGAAGGTGCCAGGTGTTGCCGCCGGTCTTGTGAAGCGCCGAGCAGATGTACACCCACGCGATCTGCGCCTGGAGGATGCGGCTGGTGATGGCGCTCGCCGTCTTCGGGAGCTCGATGCCCTTCTGCTGCGCGCGCAAGGCGTCGAGCGAGTAGCGGTTCCCCGAGGGCGCGAAGCAGAGCCAGAACAGCGAGAGCCGGATGACCGAGTCCGAGCCGTCGAAGAGCTCGGGGAGCCGCTCGTTGAAGCCCGCGACGAACAGGTAGAGCAGCACGGTGGTGAGCCGCGTGCGGTAGCCGAGGGCCACCATGATGCTCAGCGCGAACGCGATGGCCCAGTACACGTAGACCACTTCCACCGGGCCGAGCACGTCCGAGAGCGCGAAGCGGTTGGCGCGCGCCATGCTGGTGAGCAGCGAGACGCGGGGCATCACCCCCGAGTCGCTGAAGAACTGGGTGGCGATGAAGAGCAGGTCCAGCAGGTCGTAGGCGATGAAGAGCGCGAAGACGATGCGGAAGAGCGCCAGCGGGCGCAGATCCATCTGTCCGAACCAGAAGGTCCAGCTCAGCGAGCTGCTCTTGTGGGCGGGCGAGTCGACGGTCTCGGCGGCGGGCGCAGCGGGCACGGGTGAGCTCCGTTTGAGGCGCGCAGTATAGCGTCCGTCGCCTTTCGCGCATGGACGGCCGCGCGCAGCCCGGCCTGCCAATCGCGACCCCCAAAGTCGCCCTTGATCCCCATCAAACCACCCGACCGCTCCGCCGTTCGGCAAATACAGACATGTCTCGATATATCAATACTGCCAGCCCAGCCGCAGCTCCACGGTGGCCCGGTGGTAGTGCAGGCCATTGGTCGCATAGTCGGCCTGGTAGCCGGCGGCCTGGAGCTCGACGAGCAGGCCGGCCGGCAGCTCGCGGGAGAGGCTCACGCTCAAGGAGTTGGTGCTCTCGTCGTCGGTGGCGAGCAGGAGCTCGGGCGAGAGCGCGACGCCGTCCGGAAACCGGGTGCGCTGCAGGGCGCCCTGGGCGGCGAGCGCAATCTGGAACGGCAGGAAGAGCGCCACCGACCCCGACAATCGATGTCGCTGGTAGCTGCGCCCGAACTGGTTGGAGCCGTCGGCCAGGAAGTCGTAGCCCAGCTCGCCGAGCACCTTGCCGCGGTAGCGCCAGGTGAGCCCGGCGCCGCCGGTGCGATCCGCGCGGACCTGGCCCGAGCCGTCGCGGCTGGCCGGGTCGTAGCCGCGCAGGCTGCCGCTCAGCGCCAGCACCAGCCGCTGCTTGGCGAAGAGCGGCACCGTGACCGAGAAGGCCAGCGTGGGCCCGGTGAAGTCGTACTCCGGGTCCGGGTGGTAGATGAAGCGCTCCACGCCGAGGTCGAGCCGCAGCGGCACCTTGCCCGCGCGCCCGGCCCCGAGCGCGCCCGCGGCGAGGTCGGTGTAGTCGCGGTCGTCGCCGCGCGAGCGCTTGTCCTTGGCCCGGCCGTCGACGCCGAGCGTGAGCGGCCCGACCTGTCCCGAGGCTTCGACATCGGCGCCCTGGGCCACCAGGTCGTCTTCACTCAGGGTGAAGAAGCGCTTGGCCCCGAGATCGTAGTGGCCGGAGAGGCTCGCGCTGCCCTCCGCCGGCGTGAGCGCGCCCTCGAGCTGCAGCGTGCCCACCAGGAGCCCATCGCCTTGCGCGAGGCCGTCGAGGTCGCGGCCGGGGTTGCTGTCGTAGCCGCCGCCCACGGCCGCGTGCGCCGTGCCCGAGGTCTCGACGGCGTGCGCGGGGTGCGCCATCGCCATCGCCGCGAGCACGAACGCGGTCCACCGCGTCCGCGAAGACCGCGCCCGCGTGCTTCTCTGTTCGCGACGGTGCTCCACCGCGCGCGCATGTTAGCTGGGGCACAGCGGGATTCGGCGAGCGATTTGGCGGGCTACCGCTGGGCCGCCTGGGCCTCGAGCGCCTTGGCCTGGCTCTCCAGCGCAGACCGCTGCTTCTGCAGACCCTCGCGGGCCTTGAGCAGCGCGGGCAGGCTCTCCTCGTCGGCGTCGCCGGTGGCCGCGCCGTGCGAGAGCTCCTCGGCCCGCACCAGCTCGCCGCTGTGAACCGACGGAACCTCTTGCGCGGACGGCGAGGCCGAGACCGAGGGCGAGCCCGCGCTGGCGGTGGGCGTGGGGCCGACGAGATCCTGCGCGCTGCCGCCCATCTGCCCCGTGCCCGGGCCGTTGTTGGAGAGCGAATCGGACGCAGACGCCGTGTTGGTGCGCGAGGCCGCGGGCGTGCTGGTGGCCGAGGCCGTCACTGCGGGCGGGCTCGCCGTCTTGCTGGTGGCGGGCGCGGTGGCCGTAGCCCCGCCCGAGGCGACGCTCAGGCTGGCGGGCGCGTCGGTGTGGGTCACGCGGACCCGGCGATCGGACTCGTCGAAGAGGGCGTCATCGCCGCTGAGCCGACGCAGGTGCCGCTCGAGCTGCTGCTGGTCGCGCGCGGCCTGGATGCGGTCGTCGAGGGCCTGCTGCTGCTTGGCGAGCTTGTCGGCCTGGTCGCGGAGGGCGTCGGCGCGCTCACGGAGCTCGCGGGGATCGTCGCTCGGGGTGGTGAACTTGGGCGCGGCCACGGCCTGCGCGGCCTTGGGCGCCACCTGGGCGCGCTCGGACTCGAGCTTCTGCAGCGCGGCCACGTTGGACGCCTCGCCGTTGCCCTGGCGCGCGGCGATCTCCGAAGAGAGCGCCTGGTAGAGCTTCTCGCGCGCGGCCTCGAGCTCCTGGGCGCGCGCGGCCTCGGCGGCGCGGCTCTGCGCAAGCTGGTCGGACAGCGCCTGGCTCTGCGCGAGCTTGTGCTCCAGCTCGCCCGAGCCGAAGAGCGCGGGCTGGCCGGCGGCCTTGGCCTTGGCGATCTCCGCGGAGAGCGCGTCGAGCTGCGCCTGCTGGTCGGCGACCTGGGCGTGGGCCTTCTGCACCGAGCCCTGGGCCTGGACGTAGCCGTCCCGCGCCGCAGGAAGCGGCGTCGGCGAAGCGGTGGCGACCCAGAGCGCCAGGAGCAGACCGGTGTGCATCGAAGGGAGATTTAGCAATCCACGTGCCGCCCTTGCCAGGATGATCTGGCCCGGCCGACTTGGCAAACACCCGGAATCACGAGCCTTGGCTTCAGCCCAGGACGGAAAGATCCCAGAAAAGCGAGGCAGATCCCTCAGAAAGCTGGGCGCCCTCAGGAATTCGGATCCGCTCGGATCAGGTGCCGCCGGAGCCCGATTGGGGCTCGTCGGCCGCGATGAAGCCGTACTTCTGGAGCTTGTAATAGAGCGCGCTGGTCTTGATGCCGAGCAGCCGCGCGGTCTCGGTCTTCACGCCCTTGGCCTTCTCGAACGCGCGCGCGATGAGCTGCCGCTCGAGATCCTCGAGCACCTGGTTGAGATCGATCGGGCCTTCGGGCACCGCCAGGCCGCTCGCGGGCGCAGCAGCCGTCGCGGGCTTGGCGCCTTGCAGAAACGCGGGCAGCTCCGCGACCTGGATCTCATCGCCCTCGGCAAAGACCAGCGCCTGCTCCACCGCGTTCTCCAGCTCGCGCACGTTGCCGGGCCAGGGATGGCGACCGAGCACCTCGAGCGCCGCGGGCGAGAACTTGAGTCCGCCGCGGCGGATCCGCGGGCCGTGCTTGTCGGCGAAGTGCTGCGCGAGCACGGTGATGTCGCCGGGCCGCTCGCGCAGCGCGGGCAGCTCCAGGGGCACGATGTGCAGGCGGTAGAAGAGGTCCTCGCGGAAGCTGCCCTTGGCGACCTCGGCCTTGAGGTTGCGGTGGGTGGCGGAGATGAGCCGCACGTCCACGACCACCGTCTCCTCGCCGCCCACGCGCTGGATCTCCTTCTGCTGCAGCACACGCAGGAGCTTGGCCTGCATCGACAGCGGGATCTCGCCGACCTCGTCGAGGAACAGCGTGCCCCCATCGGCGAGCTCGAAGCGGCCCAGCTTGCGACGGATGGCGCCGGTGAACGCGCCCTTCTCGTGGCCGAAGAGCTCGCTCTCCAGCAGCGTCTCCGCGAGCGCCGCGCAGTGCACGGCGATGAAGGGCTTGTCCTTGCGCGGGCTGTTCTCGTGAATGGCGCGCGCCACGAGCTCCTTGCCGGTGCCGCTCTCGCCGTGGATGAGCACCGTCGCGTCGGTCTGTGCGACGCGGGCGATGGCGGCGTTGAGCTTCTGCATCGGCTCGCTCTGGCCGAGGATCTCCAGGCTGCCGCCGGTCTTCCCCGCGGCGTCGGCCTCGAGTGCCTCGTTGCGCGCGCGCAGGAGCACGGTCTCGCGCTTGAGCCGCGTGAGCTCGAGGGCGCGCTCCACGCTGGCCTTGAGCAGGTCCGGCTTGATGGGCTTCTCGATGAAGTCGTACGCGCCCTCGCGCATGGCGGACACGGCCGTCTCCACCGTGCCGAACGCGGTCATCACCAGGACGACAGCGTCCGGATCCTTGGCGCGCAGGGCTTTGACCACGGCCACGCCGTCCATGCCCGACATGCGCAGGTCGGTGATCACGCAGTCGAAGCGGCTCTTGTTGAACGCGGCCACGCCCTCTTCGCCGCTCTTGGCGGTGGCCACCGCGTGACCCTGGCGCATGAGCGTCTGGGCCACGCCGTCGCGCATGGTGTCGTGGTCGTCGATGACGAGGATGGAGCTCACGCGGACAAGCTAGCACCAACTGGCCTTGCGCCAGAGCCCTCGCGCTGTCAGGGTGGCCGCTCACCCCTCCTCGGAGCGTCGATTGAAGGTCGCCAAGCACACCATCGTGGGCCTCGAGTACAGCCTGCACACCGGCGACGGCGTCATCGTCGACGCGTCGGAGCCGGGCAAGCCGCTCAAGTACCTGCACGGCATGGGGCAGATCGTGCCTGGGCTGGAGAAGGCGCTCGAGGGCCAGGAGGTGGGCGCCGAATCGAAGGTCGTGGTCACGCCCGAGGACGGCTACGGTCCGCGCGACGAGCAGGCCGTCCGCGTGGTGCCGCGCGAGGCATTTCCGCCGGACGCGCCCATCCAGGCCGGCGCGGAGTTCGTGGTCGTCGACGAGAACCAGAACCAGGTGCCGCTGCGCATCGAGAAGGTCGACAACGGCACCGTGACCGTGGACTTCAACCACCCGCTCGCCGGCAAGACGCTGCACTTCTCGGTGAAGGTGACCGAGGTGCGCGCCGCGACCGAGGAAGAGCTCCAGCACGGCCACGCGCACGGCGACGACGGGCACCACCATTAACCGATCGGTTGACTAGCCCGTCTGACGCGACCCGGGATCCACGCTCGGCAGCTCGGTGCTCGCGAGCGCCACGGCGAGCAGGCTCGGATCTCCAGACCGGAGCGCCCGCGCGATGGCGCCGTACGCGGCCATCGTGGGCACACCCGCGGCGTCGTAGCCGGTGCGCTCCACCTGGCCGCCCGCGCAGTCCACGCCGAGGAGCCCGAAGCGCGGCTGGTAGCTGCCCCACTCGTAGTTGTCCCAGAGGCTCCAGTGCAGGTAGCCCTCGACGGGAACGCCGTCGGCGCGCGCACGCAAGAGCTCGTAGAGGTGCGCCTTGATGAACAGGTCGCGGCGCGCGCCGTCGTTGCGCGGGAAGGCGTGCTTGCCCACCGCGCGCGTGGCCAGGCCGTTCTCGGCGATCCAAACGGGAAGACCCGGCGCGCTTTCGGAGTAGAGCTCGAGCGCCACCGAGAGCCCGCGCGCGTGCGGCTTCCACTCCCACTCGTCGACCACCGGCCCGAAGCCGCGATCGTTGCCGGGCGTCGAGCGACCGACGACGTTCCAGGGGAACGGGTCGTAGTAGTCGAACGCGAGGTAGTCGACCGCGCGTCCCTCGAGGCGATACGCGGCATCCACGAGCGCGCTCAGCCGCTGCAGCGTCACGCCTTGGCGCAACAAGCCCTCGAGCCCGCGCACGCCCCAGCGCAGAAGCTGCCGCGCCACGGGGATCTCGCCCTCGCTCGCCAGGAACTCGCGCGTGAAGCGCGCCTCGCGCGAGCGCAAATATTCCTCGAGCTCCGGCCGCGCGACGCCCTTCGCCGGCGCGAGCAGCAGGTCCACGAAGAAGAGATCCGCGCGGTAGAACGCCGAGAAGTTGTTGTTGAAGGTCAGCTTGGGCGCCGCGAGCCCGCGGGCGCGGTAGACCTCGCGCACCGCATCGGCCGCCGCCAGGTGCGCCAGGAGCTGGTTCTCCACGCTGCTCCGCGCGGCGCGCCCGCCCTGCTTGCCCGCGCCATGCGGAAACCGCGCCGCGACATAGGTCGCCAGCGCGAACATGTTGGGCTCGTTCAACGTGATATATCTCGATGGCGGCGGCGTGCCACGCTTCTCCAGCGCGTCGAGGAGCGCGGGCAGCATCAGCTTCACGTAGCTGGCGAAGCGCGCGGGCGAGCCCGGATCCAGCCAGAGATCCGGCCCGAGGTGCGCGGGGTGCGTCCAGTGGTACAGCGTGACCAGCGGCTCGATCTGGCGCTGGTGCAGCGCCGCGAGGATGTCGGCGTAGCGGGCGATGGCGGCTGGATCCAGCGGCGGATCCGCGCGCACGGCCGCGTCTCGGACCGGCGTCACGCGCGCCCACTCGATGGAGAACCGGAACGTGCGCAGCCCGTGCCGCGCGAGCAGCTCGACGTCTTCTTCGAAGCGGTCCCAGAAGCGCGCCGCGCCGCCGCTGGGCGCCACACCCGGACGGCCCTCCCAGTCGCCCCAGTTGTTGTGCGGCTCTCCCGGACCGTTGTAGCCGCCCTCGCACTGGTAGCCCGCGCACGCCGCGCCGAGCTGAAGCTGCGCGAGCGCGTCGGTCGGGAGGCGAGCGGTGAGCGCGCGCGCGTCGGACTCATTGAAGTGCAGATCGAAGGTGCGCATGAAACCGGTGGCTGGGGGCTGGTTGGGTTAACGGATTGGTTAATCTAGAGCGGCTCATCCAGCAACGGCGCGTGATCGGCACCTTGGGCGTCGAAGTGCCACCACTCGGTGCGAATCGTCGTGAAGCCTTCGGCCTCCATCGCGGCGCGGAGCTTGGCCTTGTGCTCGCAGGCCTTCGGATCCGCACACGCGGCGTCGCGGCGGCCGGCCTTGGTGAAGTCGTCGTGCTTGGTGGGCATGGCGATGTCCTTGCCATCCAGATCCACCAGCGACGCGTCGATCGCCGTGCCGCGGTTGTGGTGCGAGCCGCCGTGCTCCGGATCCGCCACGAGGCCCTTCACCGGCACCAGCTTCCACATCGCGCGCTGCACCGAGAGCGGCCGGTAGCAGTCCCAAAGCTTGAGCCGGAAGCCGTCCTTCTCCAGGCGCGCCTCGACCCTGTTCAGCGCTTCAGCGACATCGGCGCGCAGGAGGCAGCGGGCGTGCGCGTAGACCGCCTTGTGCAGGAAGTTGTCGGGCGTGGCGTAGTGCATCTCCAGCACCGCGCGCGGCACCGCGTCGTGCACGTCGACCAATCCGGATCCAACCGGATCCGCGGCCAGCGCGAGCGCGAGCACGAGCGCGTTCATGGCGCGTACACCGTGGGATCGGCGACCTTGGCCGCCTCGAAGCCGCGCTTGCGCAACAGGCACGAGTCGCAGTGTCCGCAGGCGCGGCCGCGCTTGTCCGGGTCGTAGCAGCTGTGGGTGAGGCCGTAGTCCACGCCGAGCGCGATGCCCTTGCGGATGATCTGCGACTTCGACAATCGCAACAGCGGCGCGTGCACCCGGAAGCGCGCGCCCGCGACGCCCGCCGCCGTCGCCAGGTTCGCCAGCTTCTCGAACTCGCGGATGAACGCGGGCCGGCAGTCGGGGTAGCCCGAGTAGTCGACGTCGTTCGCGCCGATGAAGAGATCGCGCGAGCCCAGCACCTCGGCGAGCCCGAGCGCGAGCGCGAGGAACACCGTGTTCCGCGCGGGCACGTAGGTGATGGGGATGCCGCTCTCGCCGAGCTTGTCCTTGGGCACGGCGATGTCCGCCGTGAGCGCCGAGCCGCCGATGGCGCGCAGATCCAGCTTCACCACCCGGTGGGTCTTGGCGCCCATCGCCTTGGCCACGCGCGCGGCCTGGGCGAGCTCCGCGCGGTGACGCTGTCCGTAGTCGATGGTGAGCGCATGCGCGTCGAAGCGCTGGGCGTGGGCGATGGCCAGGCACGTGGCGGAGTCGAGCCCGCCCGAGAGCAGCACCACCGCCGGCTTCTTCTTTCGCGCGCTCACGGTGAGCCTCCGCTGGTCTGGAGCGTGGCCGTGAGCTGGTACGAGAGCGTGCACCCGCCACAGAGGACGCCACCGTCCGTCGCGTCCGCCGAGACGTCGATCACGGTGCCGCACGCCACGCTCGCGCTGAGGTCCTTCACGCCGCCGTCGAAGGGCTCCACGCCGCCGCCATCGGGGAGCCCGCCGTCTGGCAGGAGCGACGCGCAGCCACCGGGGACATCGAGCAGATCGCCCTGGAGCGTCTCCACGACATTAACCGGATAGTTACAATGGGTCTCGCGCTGGGCGGAGTTGGTGAGCACGAAGTGCCGACCGCTGAGCGAGCCCACGTGGTCGTCCTTGGGATCGCCGTCGGTGTCGAGGAAGAGCTCCTGCTTGGCGCTGTCGTAGGAGAGCACGCCCACGAACGCGAAGCCGCCCGCCGCGAAGCCGCCGTCGAGGAGGTTGCAGGTGTCCTGGAGCACGGTGCCGTTGAAGGAGAACGCGCCGAGCACCACGTCGCCCTGGTACTGCGGGGTGGTGGAGCAGCCCGCGGCGACGAGCGCCATCGCGAGCGTGAGCGTGCGCATGCGCGGAAGGTAACCGACAACCTTCATCGAATCACGCGCGCAGGCGAGCGAGGGCCGCCGCCAGGATCGCCGCGGCGCCGCGCTGGCCCGGACCCGCAAGGGCCGCCGCGCGATCCCACGCGCGCGGATCCGCGCTGGCGAACGCCGGATCCAGGAGCGTGCGGCCCACCAGCGCGCCCAGCCCGTCGTCGACGACCGCCGCAGCCAGCGCATCCGCCGCATCCTCCAGCGTCACCACCAGCGGCGCCACGCCCAGGCCGCGGGTGCGCGCGAGCTCGGTGAGGAGCTTGTCGGGCTCGTCGGCGAAGGGCAGCGCCAGGCCCGCGCGCGCGAGGGCCCGCGCGAGCACGAAGTCCTGCACGCGCGCCGGCAGCGAGAAGAGCCCGATGCCCACCTGCAGCGCGTTCGGGCCCGCGTAGGCGACGGTCGAGGAGCCCGGATCCATCTTCACCGCGGGCTTGGGCACGCCCAGCGCGTCGGCGAGCGCGCCCACGCGGTTGAGCAGCACCGGGCCGCCGTTGCGCAGCGTGCTCGGCGCAGCGGGCAGCGCGGCCCAGCGGGCAGCGGCGGTCTCGGCGAGCGCGCTCTGCCAACCCGCGCCGATGGCTCCGAGGAGGTCCGCGCGCACGGTCGGCTCGAGCGAGATCTCCGACGGCTTCTCCGGGAGCTGCCCGCCGAGGAAGGCGTCCAGCGACTCGGCGGCGCGCAGCAGCGGCTCCAGGCGCGCATCGCGGGCGGCGCCGGCCATCTCGGTCCAGCGCTCGCGATTGCCCGGGTTCCGCCGCGCCAGCTCCGCACGCGCCAGCGCCGCCTCACGGCCGCGGTGCAGCTTGGCCAGGCGCGTGGCCTGCGCCGAGAGCTCCGCGTCGTTCGCGGGCGCGAGCCCGAAGGCCTCATCGGCGAGCTCGGCGGCGAGCGCGAGATCCTCCAGCTCCTTCTCGGCGCGCGCGGCCAGGCTGCGCAGCGTCTTCGCGGCCTCGGCGTCGTCGGACTCGAGCGCCAGCTCGCGCGCCAGCGACAGGTGATCCTCGAGCCGGCCCAGCTTGTCGGAGAGCGACACCAGCTGCACCAACAGCTCGTGATCGTCGGGCGCCTTCTCGCGGGCCTGGGTGAGCAGCGGGTAGGCCTTCTTGAGCTCGCCGCGATCCACGAGCGCCTGGGCCACGCGCCGCAGGTGCGGCCGAACGGCGTCGGCGCCCGCGAGCTCGTACAACGCCAACGCCGCCTGCTCGCGCGGAGCGTCCAGGTTGCCGGCGTCGGCGTGGCGCAGGGCCTCGCGCAGCGCGAGCTCGTCGCCCGGCGTGAGCGCGTGCGCCGCCAGGGCCGCCTCGGCCGCGCCCGCGTGATCCCCGCGCGCGCCCAACAGCTCCGCGCGCGCCAGGTGCATCATCGCCTGCTCGTGCGGCTCGGGCTCGAGCGCGGCCAGCCGCGACAACGCCTCCAGCTCGCGCGCCGGATCCGCCTCGGCCTTGGCCAGCTCGCGCAGGTCGCGCCAGGCGGCCACGTCGTCGGGCACCCGCTCCACGAGCAGCACCTGGTGCTCCAGGGCCACGCCGCGCAGCCCGGCCTCGCGCTCCAGCGCGGCCAGCTCGCGGAGCGCCTGGGTGCGCTCGGCGTCGGCGAGCTCGGTGTCTTCGTAGAGGCCGGCCAGCGCGCGCAGCTCGGCCGCCCGGTCGCGCGACGCGCGCGCCTGCTCGAGCAGCGACTTCCGCAGCGCCACGGTGGCGCCGAGCTTGAGCCGGGCCTCGAGGTGGCGCACGGCATCCGCCGGGCGCTTGCCACGCGTGGCCAGCTCCGCGAGCCGCTCCAGGAAGTGCGGCTGCAGCGCGTGCGGCCCGCCTTGCAAGAGCTGCTCGAAGAGCTCGACCGCGCGCGGATCGCGGCCGAGCTCGAAGGCGAGCTCCGCCAGATCGCGCTGCACGCCCACGTTGCCCGGGTGCGCGCGCAGGCTGCGCTCGTAGGCCTCGAAGGCCTCGGGTAGCGCCTCGAGCGTGCCCTCGTAGAGCTCGCCCAGCTCCTGCAGCACGAGCCCGCGCTCCTGCGGATCGGTGAGCGCCTCGGCGCGCTTCTCGTAGAGCGCGGCGAGCTCGCGGTCATGGTCGCCGTCGACGAGCATCTCGCGCAGGGCCGCGAAGGGCTCCTTGGCAGCAGGCGCGGCGTTGAACGCCTTCTCGAGCGCGGCGCGGCGCGCATCGCCCTCGAGGAGCTCGGCTTGCTCGAGGAAGAGCGCCACCTTTTCGACGCGCGGCGCGGCCTGCGCCCAGCGACCGAGCACGTCGGCGCGCGCGGCTTCATCGAGCTCCGGGAGCAGCGCGCGCAGCTCGGACGCGGCCTTCTCGTCGGTCTCGAGCGCCTCGAGGAGAACCTCGGCGGCCTGCGCGGGCTGCTTGGCGCGGGCGAGGAGCTGGGCGCGGCGACGCAGCAGCGCGGCGCCAGACTGCGGGAGCTTCGCGAGCTGGGCAGCGGCCTCGGCGGCCTCGCCCGCAGCCTCGAGGGCCTCGGCGAGCTTCTCGATGCGATCCGCGCTCGGATCCGCGTCGGTCGCCGCGCGCAGCGCCTGCAAGGCGCCGCTCGCATCTCCGCGGCTCCGACGGAGCGCTGCGAGTCGACCGAGGGCATCGGCGCGCGCGGCAGGCTTGGCCTCGCGCTTGCCCTGCACCTCGAGGGCGAGCTCCTGCGCGGCGACGTCGCCCGCCTTCTCGGCCGCGCGTCCGAGGGCGCGCGCGAGCAAGAGATCGTCGGGGCTCTGCGCGAGCGCCGCGCGGTGGGCGCGGACCGCCGCGGCGTTGTCGTGCGCGGCCTCCCAGGCCTGCGCTGCCTCGGCCCACGAGGTCGCGCTCGGCGATGCCTCGGCGCGCGCCTGGTGAAGCTGCGCGAGCTCGGTGGTGTTGCCTTGCTCGGCGAGGAGAGCGGCGAGGTGCGCGAACGCCTCGGCGTCGGCGTGGTCGCGCTCCCAGATCGCGCGCCAGCTGCCGATCTCTGCGGCCGTGTCGCCACGGCTGGCGGCGAGCTCGGCCACGCGGCGGTAGAGCTCTGCCTGCTCCGACGCCGGTGCTTCCTTCGCGGCACGCAGCAGCGCTTCCTGCGCGAGATCGTTCTGCTGCAGCGCGAGCGCGGCGTCGGCGAGCTGCCGCTGCCAGGCTCCGTTCGAGGGCGCGCGCTCCACCGCGCTGCGCAACGCGAGCAGCGCCGCATCGGGTCGCGCGGCCGCGGTCCACGCTTGCGAGGCGCGATAGAGCGCCTCGGCCTGCTCGGCATGCGGGAGTCGCGCGGCCAGGCTCTCCTCCGCGCGCGCCAGCTCTTCCGCGTCGTTCGTGCTCCGCGCGAGATCCACCAGCGCGCGAAGCGCGGTGGCGTCCTTCGTATCCAGCGAGGCCGCGCGAAGCAGCGCCGCACGCGCGCGCGCCAGCTCGCTGCCGCTGCGCCAGGCCTGCGCGGCCTCCATGAGGAGCGACGCCGCGCCCTTGGGCTCCAGCGACGCGCGCTGCTCCAGCGCCTCCGCCAACTGCAGCGGCGCGTTCTGCTTGCGCGCGAGGGCCTCGGTGCGCTGCCACGCGAGGAGCTGCTCCGGTCCCTCCGCCAAGCGGGCCCAGGCGAGAAGCGCGGCGTGGGCGGCCCCGGGATCCTTCTCGGTGAGCAGCTCCGCCAGCTCGCGACGCAGCGTGGTGCGCGCCTTCAGCTCGGGCTCGAGCTCGACGAGCGCGGCGAGCACGTCGCGCCGCTCGGTCCACTCGCCGTCCTGGCGCAGGTCCACCGTGGCCGCACGCAAGGCCTCGAGGTGGTTCGGATCGGCGCGACGCGCTTCAGCCCGCAGACCGCGCGCGCGCGGCGCGTCTTTCGCTTTCGCGAAGAGGTCAGCGGCCTCGAGGAGCAGGCCCGCTTGGACACCCGGCACCACCGCAGCGCGCGCAGCTTCGACGAGACGGTCGCGACCCCGCGCATCGCCATCAGCCAGCTCGAGCCGCGCCAGCTTCAGCAACGATGCGGGATCGCCACCGGCTTCCGCCAATCCTTCGAGCGCGCGACGCGCCAGCTTGCCTTCGGGAACGAGCTCCACCGCGGCGCGAAGCAGGGCCACGCGCTCCCCGGGGCTCGACTGGGCGCGCGCGAGCAGCACTTCCGCCTGACGCGTGGGATCGCCCAGGCGCGCATAGGCCTGCCCGAGCTTCTCGTAGAGCGCCGCGGTCTCGTCGCGCGGGGCACCGGCGAGCGCCGACTCCCAGAGCGCGGCGGCATCGGCATCGCGACCGGCGGCCGAGCGCGTGTCCGCGAGGCGAGCCAGGATGCGCACGCGATCCACTGGCGGCAGATCCTCGCGCTGCGCCAGGCGCTCGTCGAAGCGTGCCGCCGCCGCCGCGCCGTTGGATTGGGCCTCGAGGTCCGCGCGGAGGATGAGCGCGTCGCGATAGGCAGTGCCTTCGGTGGACTGCGAGAGCGCGTCGTCGAGGGCCGCGCGGGCGTCGTCGAGCTCGTCGTGCTCGGCGAGGAGCCGCGCGCGCTGCACGTGAAGCTCCGCGGCCTCGGACTCCACCGCGAGCGCACGGCGACGCAGGATGCCGTCGAGCACGCGGAGGTGGCGCTCGCCCTGGTGGCGCGCGACCACGCGGCCGAAGGCAGCAGTATCACCCGGCGCGCGCTCGAAGGCCCAGAGCTCGCAGCGACGCGCAGCCTCGTGCTCGCCGCAGAGATCGTAGAGGCGCGCGGCCTCGAGGAAGCGCTGCGCCGCAGGCTCGGGCGGCTCGGAGAGTGCGCGCGCTTCGCTGAGCGCCGCCTGGCCGCGCACGTCGCCCGCGAGTTGCCGGCGCGCCAGCTCGCGGCTGAAGCTCGGCTCGCGCGAGGGATCGCGGGCCAGCAGCGCGGCGTCGATGAGCGCAGCCTCGGTCGCCCGGCCGGCGCGGGTGAGGGCCTCGGCCGCGGCGAGCGCCAGGCCCTCATCGCTCGGGGCCAGCGCGCGCGCTTGATCGAGCGCGTCGGCCGCGGCTTCGAGCTGCCCTGCATTCGCAAAGAGGTGCGCGGCCTCGCGCAGGTAGGCGACGGCGATTCCCGGGGCGGCACCTTGGGCGCGAGCGGCCAGCGACTGCGCCAGCTCGCCCTCGCGCTTGCCGGCGCGCAGCAGCTCTTCATACAGATCGCGCGCTTCACTGAACGACGGATCCAGCGAGAGCGCTGCGCGCAGGCTCTCTTCGGCGCGTGCCGGCGCACGGAGCGGACCGCGCTCGAGCTCGGCGCGGCGCAACAGCACGCGCGCGCGCGCACTGCCCTCGTCGAGCCGCTCGTGCTCGACCCCCAGAAGCTCGGCCTCGCCCGCCGCATCGCCGCGTGCCCGCGCCACCTGCTGCGCCTCGCGCACGGCGATGAGATCCCGCGGATCCAGCTCGATCGCCCGACGCAGCTCGGCCTCGGCGGCCTCCAGCTTGCCCAGCTTCTCGCGCAGGATTTGTCCGCGCCGCAGCAACGAACGCGCGGCAGGCAGCGGCTGGGCGCGCGCGATCTGCAGCGAGGCGAGCTGTCCCAGGAGCTCCGCGGCCTCGTTGGCATCGCCGGCGCGCTCGAGCAACTGGGCGGCCTGCTCGAGCGACGCGAGCGCCGCCACCTCGTCGCCGCGGCCGCGCGCGCGCTCGGCCTGGCCGCGCAAGAGCGACACGGCGCCGCGCGGATGACCGAGCTCCAGGTGCAGGCCGATGAGCCGCGCTTCGATGGCGTCGCGATCGTTGCCTGCAGTGGCGAGCGACTCTTCGAGCAGCCGCGCGCTGAGGGTGGCGTCGCCGAGCTGCTGGGCGGCATCCGCGGCTTCCACGAGGAGCGCGTGGGTGGCGCTGCTCGGGTGCATCGCGCCCAGCGAGCGAACCAGGTGCTGCAGCGCGCCGCGAGCGTCCTGCGATTTCTCCGCCAGGAACAGCGCGCGGGCCACGTCGGCGCGCCAGGGCGCGAGCTCCGCGGCCTTCTGCAAAACGGGAATGGCGAGCGCAGCCTGCGACTGCTCGGTGCGCAGCTCGGCCAGCGCCAGCGCCAGCGACACCCAGCGCTCCGGCTCCGCGCGGCCGTCCACCAGCTCCAACGTGCGCGCGAGCAGCGGCGCGGCCTCGTTCGTCGCGCCGGCGAGGTAGGCGCGCTCGCCCAGCGCGGCGATGGCCTCGGCGAGCTCCGGCGCGCGCGCGAACGCAGCGCGGGTCAGCCGCAGCGCGCCCTCGCGATCCGAGAGCGACGACTCGCGCAACGCCGCGGCGCGGAGCAGCGCCTGCGCCGCAGCCTCGGCGTGGGGCTCGTGGGCTGCGCCTTCCTCGTGGAGCTTGGCGGCTTCGGCCACTTCGCCGCGCGCGACGACGAGCTCGAGCAGGAGCCGGCGCGCGTCGCTTCGGCCCGGCTGCAGCGTGAGCGCCTGACGCAGCGACGCCTCGGCGCGCGCGGGGTGATCCTTGCGGAGCAGCTGCGCGGCGCGGAGGTGGAGCTCGGTGGCCGCGGCAGGGTCCGTCTCCAGGCGCGCGAGCAGCCCCAGCGACTCCACCTCGCCCTCGACGTCGTCCAGCTGCCGCTGCACCTGCACCAGCGCGCGCGCGACGGTCGCCTCGCGCGGCGAGAGCGCGAGCGCGCCCAGCAGCGCATCGCGCGCGGCGGCGTGGTTGCCCAGCGAGAGCGCAGCCTCGGCAGCGGCACGCAGCGCGGCGAGCCTGTCGTTGCCGGTGACGAGCTGCGCGAGCGCGAGCTGGTGCTCGAGGATCTCGCGCGGCTCGCTGCGGACCTTGCCGATCTCCGCGAGGCGCGCGTGGGCGGCGCGGGCGAGATCCGGCTCGGGCGCGAGGGCCAGCAGGTGCGAGAGGCAGAGGCGCGCCTCTTCCCAGGAGCCCGCGGCGGCGTAGCGGCTGCCCACGTCGAGGAGGGCGGCGGCGGCGCCCGGCTCGCTGCGGCGCGCGGCCAGCTCGGCGCGCTCGCGACGCGCACCGAGTGCGACCTGCGCCTGGCCGGCCTCTTCGGCAGCGGCGATGAGCGCGTCGAGCGCAGGGAGCGGATCCGGCGCGGTGCGCGCGGCCTGCGCGAAGGCCTGGGCCGCGTCGGCGAAGCGCAGCGCGTGCACCAGCACCTGGCCGCGCTGGAGCTGGATCGCCGCGGCCTCTTCGCCGCTCTTGGCGAGCCCAGCCAGCTGATCGAGCACGGTCACGCGCTCGTCGACCTCGGAAGGTCCGGTCAGCAAGCGCGCCAGGGCCGCGAGCGCCTCGCGGTCGTCGGCCTGGTGCTTGAGGATGCGCCGGTGCGCGGCGGCAGCGAGCTCGATGCGGCCGAGATCGCGCTCGTAGAGGTGCGCCAGCTCGCGCGCGAGCGCCATGCCCGCGGGGCCGGGGCTGCGCGACTCGAGCGTCTCGAGCGCGGCTGCCAGTGCGGGTGCATCACCGAGCGTACGCAGCAGCGAAACGCGCGCGTGGAGCGCATCGGCGTCGTCCGGGCGGCGCTGGAGATAGCGACCCCAGAGGCGCGCCGAGGCGCCTGCGTCGCCGGCCTGCTCCGCCCAGCGCGCGGCGTTGCGCTCGAGGGAGGCGAGCGCAGCGGCATCGAGCACATCCGGATCCTTCGGATCCACGTCGAGCGCGGCCTCGGCCTCGCGCCAGGCTGCGCCGAGATCGCCGGAGCGGGCGCGGCGATCAGCGAGCGACGCACGCGCGGGTGCGAACTGCGGATCGCGTGCGGCGGCCGAGGCGAGGAGCGAGAGAGCGCGCGGCTCGTCGATCCCCAGGCACAGCTGCGCAGCGCGGAGGAGCAAGCGGGCCGCGGCGCGCGGATCCGCGGTGAGCGCGGCGCGCTTGGCCAGATGGCCCGCGGCCTCGCCCGGACGTCCCGAAGCCGCCGAGAGGTCCGCGAGGGCGTCGAGGTTGGCGAGCGCCGACGCGCCCGTGGGATCCGCGGAGAGCGCGGCGGTGAAGTCGCGAATCGCACCAGCGAGATCGCCCGCGGCGCGCGCGAGGCCTGCGGCCTGAGCGAGCACGGCCGACGCCGCCGGACCTTGTCCCGCGCGGGCGAGCGCTGCGCCACGGCGGCGCGCAAGATCGATGCGGGCATCGTCGCGGCGGGCGAGCGCATAGAGCGCGTCGAGGCGATCCGCGAAGACCTCGTCGGGCACCAGCCGATACGCCTCTTCGAGCGCGCCCACGGCCTCGGCGAGATCGCCCACGGCTTCGGCGGCGCGAGAGAGCCGATCGTGCAGCTCGGCGCGGCGCTGTGCAGGCGGCGCAGTCGGTGCTCCTTCGGGCGGGAGCAGTCCGAGCAGCGCGCGCGTGGCGTAGCGCGCGAGGCGGTGGCGGCCCGCGCGCAGCGAGAGCTCGGCGAGGTCGCCGAGGACGCCGAGATCTTGCGGCGCGAGCGCGTGCGCCTTCTCGAGGGCGGAGAGGGCGTCGTCGCGGCGGCCGAGGCGGCCGTCGAAGAGCTGGGCCAGCTCGCGCAGCGCCGCGGCCGTCGACGCCGGATCTCCGCTGCGCTCACACCCGCGCGCCCAACCCTCGAGCGCTTCGGCGAGGCCGGGCAGATCGCCGCGGCGGCGCTGCAGCGTCACCAGATCCGAGAGCGACGCGAGGTCGTCCGGCGCGAGCGCGAGGATCTCCTTGGTCGCGCGGGCGGCGAGATCCAGATCCTTCTTTCCGTCGCGCGCGGCAGCGGCGAGGCGACGCAAGAGCGGCAGGCGCGCAGGCCCCGGCGGCGCCAGCTCGAGGAGCACGCGCAGGTGCTCGCAGGCCGCGCCCATGTCGCCCTGCTGCTCGTCGAGCGCGAGCACGCCCTCGAGCGCGGGCCGGTTCCGTGGCTCGAGCGCGAGCGCCTCCTGGTAGCGCAGCTTCGCCTCGTCGGGACGCGAGAGCCGCAGCCGCAACAGCTCCGCGCTCTCCACCAGCATGGCCACCCGCGGCCGCAGCTCGGCCACGCGCGGCGACGCGCGGAAGAGCGCCTCGGCGAGCGGGCCGTGCGCCTCGTCGGCGCGGAAGAGCGGCACCAGCTCCTCCCAGGCCTCGGCGTCGTCGGGCTTGAGCTTGACCGCGGCCTCGAGGTGCGAGCGCTGCTTGGCGCCGTCGTGCAAGCGGTCGCGCTGCAGCCGCGCCAAGATGCGGTGCGCCTCGTGCGCGAGGTGCGCCGGCTTTCCGTCGGCGAGCTCGAGCGCCTGGGTGAGGACCTCCACGGCCTCGGGCACGCGCGACATGCGCTCGTCGACGCGGCCCAGGCGCACCAGCGGCTCCACCTCGCCCGGCAGCGCGCGCGCGGCCTCGAGGTAGCGCAGCCGCGCGTTCTCCAGCTGGTTCAGCGCGTGCTCGTACACCGCACCCGCTTCGAGCTCCGCACGGCCGGCGAGCTGCGCGTCCTTCGGGTTGAGCTCACGCACGCGATCCAGCGCGCGGAGCGCACGCAGCGGCTCGTCGGAGCGGGCGCAGAGATCCGCGAGGCCGAGGAGGGCGTCGGCGTCGTCGGGCTGCAGGCGAAGGGCGGCGTCATAGTGCAGGCGCGCGCCGGCCAGATCTTTTTCGACGCGCGCGCAGAGCTCGCCCAGGCGCACGTGGGCGCGCGCCGCTTGCGTGGCGTCCTTGGCGACAGCGGTCAGTCGACGCCAGGCGCGCAGCGCCGCCGCGTCGTCACCGGCGCGCTCGGCCTGCTGCGCCAGCGCGAGCAGCGAGGGGAAGTGGTCCGGCCGCAGCCCCAGCGACTCGTGCAGCGCCCGCACCGCGAGCTGCGCCGTCTTCGGCTCGGCGTCCACGTGGCCCGCGACGTTCGCCGCCGCCTGCGCTGCCCAGAACGCGCTCGCCTCTTCGCCGCGCCCGCGCGCGAGCGCCGCGAGATCCAGGAAGCGCTGCGCCGAGAGCTGCCGCTCCTTGCGCGCGAGCCGCAGCAGCGCCTCCATCCACAAGGGCGCGGGCGAGAGCGGACGCCGCGCTTGCAGGGCGCGAACGAGATCGAGCGCGTAATCGGAGACGTCGGGATCGCCCAGCAGCAGCCCGATCAGCCGCTCGGTGGCGAAGGGGTGCGCCTGGGCGAGCTCGCCCGCGCGCAGGAAGAACTCGCGCGCGCGCTGCAGCTGGCCGGCCTCGAGGAGCCGCTCGCCTTCTTCAAAGGCGTGCGCGCCCTCGACGGCGAGGAGCAGCTCTTCGTCGGCCAATCCGCCCGGCGGAGGCGCGCCGGCGGAGAAGCGCAGGGTGATGCCCTGGGGCGACACGAGCGCCGAGCCCAGCCGGGCCGCGGTCATCTCCGGGAGCCGGAAGCCCTTCTGCGGCACCGTGCGCCGCAGGAGCTCGCCCAGCGGGCTCGCGGCCACCGCGCCGAAGCCGCGCGGCTCGACGCCCGGAGCGATCTGCGCGCGCGCCGCGGCCTGGGCGATCGCGTGGCCCACCAGGGGCGCGGGGATCTCGGTCGGTCCGTAGAGCCGCACGTCGAAGGCGCGCGCGGCCACGCCCTCACCCGCGCCGTCAAAGGCGATGCGACAGGTGAAGGGCACCGGCTCCTTGCCGCCCGCGCGCAACGCGCCCTCGGCTTCGATGAAGCCCGCGCGCAGGTGCAGGTGCAGCCGCGCCAGCTCGGGGCCGTTCTGGAGCAGCTTCTCCTCGGCCTCCTTGAGGCGCGCGGGGGCGATCTCCAGATCCAGCTGGCCGAAGAGGCAGCGCTGCTTCTGGTAGCGCGAGGCGCCGCCGGTGACGTTGAAGGGGAAGGTGACGTTGGGGATCTGCAGCGCGAGATCCGCGATGCGCAGCCCGGGCGCGACGTCGAAGGCGCCCAGGCCCACGAAGGCCTTGCGATCCACCAGGCGGAGCTCGGCGCCGACGGCGCGCGATTCCTCGGCCGGGGCGGACTCCGGTGTGGAGAGAGGGTCGTCGGAGGTGGGCTTCGACATTGAATGGGCGTGCGTCGACGACCCGAAGGGGCCGGTCGCGATGTTAGCCGAGCGTGGCAGATGCTCAAATTTCCCGCGGATCTGTACGACCGGCCGGGCGAGCGCCCGCCGAAAGCGATTACCTTTCGTAACCGGTTACCCTTCGTAAGTTACTTTTCGTAACCCGGTAACCTCTCGTGCGTGAAACCGGCCGGTGTGGCGTGCCGGCCGGTGCTATGGTCGCCGCGCATGGCCGAGCAAGAGCCCATCTTCACCCCCGAGCCACCGCCGGCGGTCCCGCCCAAGCGCAAGATGTCGAGCGGGGTGAAGATCGCCCTGGGGTGTGGCCTGCTGATGCTGCTCACCTTCGGCGGATGTGGGGTGGCCGTCTTCTGGTGCGGCCACGCCATGACCACCGCGGGCGACACGCAGTGGACGGACCTCTCCAAGCTGGCCAACGACCTCGACACCGACGCGGGCGCCCAGGCCGAGTACAACAGCCACCCGGGGCTGGCCGAGGCCTACCCCACCGCGCAGGACTTCGTGGGCGCGGTGCGGCTCTGGCGGCCCAACCTCGAGCACCTTCCCGAGCAAAAACCGCCGATGCTCTCGGGCAAGGTGAACACCAGCATGCAGTACAACAACGGCACCTCGGTGGTGGTGCTCTCGGTGAATCTCGCCAGCGGCAAGCGGCTTGTGGCCCAGTGGAAGAACAAGCAGCTCACGGATCTCACGTTGGAGTAGCGCCGCGCCCCGCCCGGGCAGGACCGGTCAGGTTCGAGTGACCTACGGCCCGCGATGCGTTGAACACCCGGTCAGCTCCGAAGCTCCGCAAGCCACCAACCCGTCGATGGGTGACCACTCGGTCACCTTCGAACGACCCACGACCCACGACCCACGATGGGCTGACCACCCGGACACGTTCGCATCTCCCACGCTCTGCACGTGGATGACCGCTCGGTCACCTTCAAACGAGCCAACAGCCACGGGCCTCGGCTGAAGCGTCTCTCAGCGTCTCTCACCCTGTGCTGTGCAACCGTCATTGAAGTCTGATCGCGCTCCTTCAGCAGCCCCAAACCGCGTGCTACGCTGCCGGGCCGCAGCCAGGATCCGCAGCCGCTTCCGAGGTTTGCCCGATGGCGAAGTCGATGGTGGAGAAGTACGAGCAGATCCTCTCCGCCGATCCCGGATCCATGGTCTTCGTCGAGCTGGCCAAGGCCCTGCTCGACCGCGGTGACGCCCGGCGCGCCATCGACGTCTGCCAGGCAGGCCTTCAGCACCACCCGGAGTCCGTGGTCGGCCGGGTGCTCTGGGGCAAGGCGCTCATCAGCGTGGGCAAGCCCGCGGAGGCCATGCAGCAGTTCGACGAGGCGATCGCCGTCGACCGCGAGAACCCCTACGCCTACAACCTCATCGGCGAGGTGCTGCTGCACAAGGGCCTGCACCGCTCGGCGCTGCCCATCCTCAAGAAAGCCGTGGCCCTGCAGCCCAACGACACGCGCGTGCGCCAGTGGCTGGATCAGACCACCCGCGCGCTCAATGGCGAGAAGGTCACCGCGCAGCCGCAGTACACCACCGTCGATCCCATTCCGGCGGTCTCCGCGCCGCCGCAACCTGCACGCGCCGCGGCCTCGCCCTCGCACGGTGACCCGACGGTCACCGATGCCAAGGCCTACGTGCCCACGACACCCATCGGCGGTGGCGCGTCGACGGGTGCCGCGCCCGTGGTGCAGGCGGCCGGTGAGCCCGAGGTGCTCCGGGGCATGACCGACGTCTTCCAGTCGCTGGCGGCGCGCGAGGCGGCTGCCCCCGTGGTGGCTTCGTCGACGCTCGCGGCCGCGCCCGCGGAGACGCTCACGCCCAAGCCGCGGGTGATGACCCCGGGCCCGATGCCGGTGCCCACCCTGCCCGCGCCGAACGGCGACGCTCAAGATGCGCTCGCGCCGGATCCCACGCTGAGCCGGCCCATCACCACCGGGACGGTGCCCTACGGCAAGTCTCCGCTGGCGCGCCCGCACGCCAAGCCGCTCGAGCCCGAGGTCACCGATCCGCACGGCCTGAGCAACGGCGAGTCCATCGTCACCAACCCGGGCGAGCCGCCGCCTCCGCCGCAGCTCCGCGAGGACGAGGCCACCGTCGCGCGCGCCGCCCAGTCCACCCGCCTCGCTGACGGCGACCCGCCGCCGGATCTGCTCGCACCCGCCGCGCCCGTAAACGTGCTCGCGCGCGATCCGGCGACGACCGTGGCGCCGCCAGGCGGCCTGGGCCAGGACGAGCAGGTCCGCATGACCCGCCCCGCCGACGAGGAGGCGCCGCTGCCTCCCGAGCTGGTGGCGGCCACGCTCTCGCCCGGGGGCGAGCCGCGCAAGGACCACACCTTGCCTGGCCCGCCGCCGCCCGCACCCGGCGCGCGCGGTCCCGACGACACCGCCGATCTCCCTCTCGCTCCGGCGGCCACGCCCGTCATCCCCGGCACGGCGGCGCCTGCGGGCGGCCCGCCGCCGCTCAAGGGCAAGACCATGCCCAAGATGCCGGCGCTGCAGCCCGGTGGCCCGCCGCCGATGCCGTCGTCGAAGCAGACCGGGAAGCTGCTCCTGCCCGATCTGCCCACCGCGTCGCCGCCCACGCCGAGCATGGAGCTGCCCAAGGTGGAGCTCTCCAGCCAGGCGGCCGAGGCCATCGCCAAGGAGTACGAGCGCGAGCTGCGCGAGAAGCTCGCCGCCGCGGCCAACAAGCCCAAGACCTTCTGGCAGAAGCACGGCCTCAAGCTGGGCGCGGGCGCGCTCTTCCTCGCGCTCTGCGGCGTGGGCTACGGCGTATTCCGCTACGCCAAGCACGCCAGCGCCGATCTGCCCAAGCTCATGGCCCAGGCGCACGCGGGCATCGAGAAGGACACCCAGTCGAGCTACGCCGCCGCGCTCACCGCCCTCAGCGATCTGCTCGAGGTCTCGCCCGACAACGCCGAGGCCCACGCGCTCGCGGCGTACGCCCACGCCATCGTCTACCGCGAGCACGGCCAGGAGGCGAAGGAGCGCGAGGCCGCGCTCTCCGAGCTCGGCCACCCGGAGATCGAGCAGCTCTATCCGGAGCTGGCCGCGGCCGCGCGCTACTACCTCGCCGACAACGACGCCGAGGCCCGGGGCGCCGCCAAGCCGCTCCTCGCCGGCAAGGGCGCCGAGGCGCACGAGATCGCGGGCAAGCTCCTGCTCGACTCGGATCCGCGACGCGCCGTGGAGCAGTTCCAGGAGAGCCTCAAGGCCCAGAGTGCGCACGTGCGCACCTACGTGGCCATCGCCGACTACTACTTGAAGTCGGGCGAGCCCAGCGTCGCGCAGAACATGCTCGCCAATGCCCGCGAGCTCTCGGATCACCACCCCGGCGTGATCCTGGGGCTCGTCAACGCGCGGCTCGCGCAGGGCAAGGAGCTCGACCAGGCGCAGGCCGATCTGGCGATGCTCGAGAAGGACTCGGACAAGCTCGATCCCGACACGCGCGCACGGCTCGATCTCGCAACCGGACGCCTGCTGGCGAGCCAGGGCCAGGGCGAGGCGGGGCTGCAGCGGCTGGAGCAGGGACTCTCTCGCGCGCCCGCGCGCGCATTCGAGTTCCACCAGGCGCTGGCCGAGGCGCATGCGATGCAGGGCGCCTACGACAAGAGCCTCTCCGAGCTCTTCCAGGCCCAGAAGTCGAAGCCCGGCGCCGACAAGGATCTCGCGCTGCTGGATCAAATCGCCCGCGCGGAGCTCGCGCTGGGCCGCAGCGGCGATGCGCTCAAGCTCACCGAGAAGCTCGACGACCGCCGCATCCACCTCACGCGCGGCATCGCCCTCTTCCAGCAGGGCAGCCTGGATGCGTCGAAGCGCGAGCTGCTCCTCACCCGCCGCGACAAGAACATGCCCACCGAGGCCGCCTGCTACCTGGCGCGCGCGGAGATCGCCGCAGGCCACAAGGAAGACGCCAAGCCCGCCATCGACGCCATCTTCACCGCGGGCAAGCTCAGCCCCGAGGCGCAGGTGGCGCGCGGCGAGCTGCTCTGGGCGTCGGGCGACTCCGCGGGCGCGCAGACCTCGTTCGCGGCCGCCGCCGAGGATCGCCGCGAGTACGAGGCGCCGTACCTGCAGGGCAAGCTGCTCCTCTCGCAGGGCAAGCTCGCCGACGCCAAGGCCCCGCTGGAGCTCTCGCTCTCGCGCAACCACTTCTACGGCGAGGCCCACAAGGCGCTGGGCCGGCTGCTGCTCGCGCAGGGCGACGCCCAGGGCGCCCGCAGCCATCTCTCGATATATCTCAAAGAACACAAGGACGACGCCCTGGCCATGGCGGGGATGGCCCGCGCCAACCTGGCCATTGGCGACCTCTCCGACGCGCGCGGCTTCGCGCTCAAGGCCACCGAGCACCCCGGGCGCGACGCGGAGATCACCTGGACGCGCACCCAGGTGGACCTCGCCGCCGGCGACGGCTCGCTGGTGCTGCGCGAGCTCTCCAAGCGGGCCGCGGCGCTGCGCTCGGCCGACGCCTGGTGTGATCTCGGCGACGCGGCGTTCGACGTCGACGACACCAAGGCTGCGACGGTCGCCTACGAGAAGGCCGACAAGATGGAGCACGGCCTGGCGCGCGCGCGCGCGGGGCTCGCGGTGGCGCAGGCGCGCACCCAGGGCAAGGGCGCGCTCAAGGAGCTCACCGACCTCGCCGCGCCCGCGAACAAGCTGCCGCCGCTGCAGCAGGCGCGCGTGCTCGCCGAGGTGGCGCGGCTCTCACCTGCGGCAGAGCAGAAGGACAAGGCCACCGCGGCCGTGGCCACGAGCGACGCATCCGCGCCCGCGCACCTCGCGCTCGGCCTCGCGCTTGGGCGCACCGCGGAAGGACAGGCCGAGCTCGCGCGCGCGGTGGCGCTCGAGCCGGCGCTCGCCGAGGCCCACGTGGCCCTCGCTGAGACGTACTCCGCGCTGGGCGATCGCGCGCACGCGGTGAGCGAAGCCGGCGCGGCGCTGCGCATCACCTCGGCGGGGAGCGTGGCCACGCGGGCGCGCGCGCTTGCCGGTGGCGCCGCGGAGCCGGCCCCGAAGCCGATGCATGCTGCCAAGGGCGGCAAGAAGCGGAAGGGAAAGTGAGCGCCGGGCCCAGCGCGGGTGCTCCTCCGGTCATGGTCGACGACGCCCCCCGGACCTCGCCCCTGCGGCACATGCTCTGGCTCGCCTGGGTGCTCTCGGCGATCTACCTGGGCGTGGGTGCCGTCGCTGCCGCGCTGAACCGCGTGTTCAACGGCTCGCTCAGCCGCTTCTCGCTGGCGATGGACTCGTTCGCGGGCTCGTTCTTGAAGATCCTGCACCTCTGGGATCCGCTCATGCAGGCGCTGGCGCGCGGCCGGGTCGAGACCTGGGAGCTGCGGCTCATCCTGGTGGCCATCTCGGTGGCGCTGATCTTCGCGTATGCGCTCGTCGTGGGGCTGCTGCTCAGCGGCGTGCGGCTCTTGCTCGTGAAGCGCGGCGGCTGACGTCGCTTGCCCGGCCGCGGGGAGTCTCCTACGGTCGCGCGCGCATGGACCGGGATCAGACCGCACGGCTGGGCTGCACGGCGCTCATCGTCTCGGGAGCGCTGTCGCTCGGGTTGCGCGCGCAGGCCGCCGGGACGCCTCCGAAGCCCGCTCCCACGACGGACGCCGGCGCGGACAAGGAGGTCATTCAAGACCTCGAGCTGCTCCAGGACCTCGAGCTGCTCAAAGATCTGGAAGTGCTCACGCCCGTGCCCGATGCGGGCGCGAGCAAAGACAAGGACAAGCTCCGGGATCCCGACGAGGAGCCGTAGGTGGGAACGCACTGCGCGATGGAAACCGTCGGCCTTCGGCCGCGCGGGAGCCGGGGCGCCCGATCGGATCCGGGACGCGCAATCGGCGCCTCGGTTTGGCTTCTTGGGAGAGGGCGGCTCTTCGTCAAGGCTCGCGCCGGAGGCGGGAGGAGGCCTCACGCAAGGCTCTCAATCTTGTCATGATATGTCGTAACGAATAGGCATATGATGACGCCATATACGTACAAAACTCAGAAGCCCAGAAAGACCACCCTCGGGTGCCTCGAGGTCGTCGCGTCGTTGGAGACCGAGGCCAGTCTCGGCTCGGAGCAAAGCCCGAAGAAGCCGCCCCTTCCCAGAGGCGCGTCGGAGCGTGCCTGGAATCCGAGTTGGCCCTCGCGCATCCCGGGCCGACTCTCGATCACAGCGCGGCGATGACGGCCTTCGCGTAATCGGTCGTCGACGCGGATCCGCCGAGATCCGCGGTGCGCACCTTGCCCTCGCCAAGCACGCGATCGATGGCCTTCTCGAGTCGCTGGGCGTCGGGGATGCGGTTCATGTGCCGCAGCATCAGCGCGCCCGAGAGGAGGATCGCCGTGGGATTGGCGATGCCCTTGCCAGCGATGTCTGGCGCCGAGCCGTGCACCGCCTCGAAGACCGCGGCGCTCTCGCCGATGTTCGCGCCCGGCACCACGCCCAGTCCGCCGACGAGGCCCGCGCAGAGATCGCTGACGATGTCGCCGTAGAGGTTCTCGAGCAGGAGCACGTCGAAGCGCGTGGGATCCTTCACCAACTGCATGCAGCAGTTGTCGACGATGATCTCGTCGTAGGTGATCTCCGGGAAGCTGCGCGACACGCGCTTGCAGCACTCGATGAACAGGCCATCCGAGAGCTTCATGATGTTGGCCTTGTGCACCGAGGTGACCTTCTTGCGGCCGTTCTTGCGCGCGTAGTCGAACGCGAACTGCGCGATCCGCAGCGAGGCCTTCTCGGTGATGATCTTCAGGCTCTCCACCACGCCGGGAACGACGATGTGCTCGAGGCCGGCGTAGAGGTCCTCGGTGTTCTCGCGGACGACAACGAGATCCACGCCCTCGTAGCGTGTCTTCACGCCGGGCAGGTTTCGCACCGGGCGCAGGTTGGCGTAGAGGTCGAGCTTCTTGCGCAGGGCCACGTTCGCCGAGCCCTGACCGGTGCCCACCGCGGTCGCGGTCGGGCCCTTGAGCGCGATCTTGTTGCGCTGCACGGTCTCCAGCGTCTTGTTGGGTAGGTTGGAGCCGTGGCGCGCGGCGATCTCCGCGCCGGCCTCGGCCTCCTCCCAGGCGAGGTCGAGCTTCATCGCGTCGAGCACCAGCTTCGCGGCGCCGACGACCTCCGGGCCAATGCCGTCGCCGGGAATGAGGGTGAGCGTGGTGGTCATGCGCGCTTCCATAGCATTCGCGCGCAAGGCCTTCACGCGGAACCGCGGACGCCGTCGCGTAGACTGCACGGATGGCGCCCTTCGTCGGACCAGGCAAGCAGGCGGTGCTGAAGCGGCTGCGTGCGCTGCTCGCGCGCGGCTTCCCGCTCACCCTGGGCGAGTACCAGCCGCAGGCGGTGATTCAAGAGGAGTCCGGGCGCTGGGTGCTGCGCGCGCTGGAGATGGATCGCGCGCGCGCCGACGCTGCGGGAAAGGCCGCGATCGCGAAGGGCGAGATGTGGATGCCGGAGATGGAGTTTCAGTTCCTCGCGCCGGGCAAGGTGCTCGCCGAGGGCAAGACGCGTTCGGCGCTCGCGGATGCGATCGAGAGGCTGGCCTGGCCCTTCGGCGGCGACGAGCCTCCGGAGGGCTTTCCCGACGACGACTACGACGACTGAGCCTCCGGCTTCTTGTCCCAGGGCTCACCGAGCCAGCTCTCGTAGGCGCGCTTCTGCTCGGGCGTGGCGGCGTCGCGCTTGGCAATCCACAGCGCGTCCGAGGGCTTCTCCCCCAGCGTGACGTCGACGCTCAGCAGCTCGTCGCGCCGGAAGAGCGCGATCTTGACCCGCGAGCCAGGAACGTACTCTTCGACGCGCGTGGTGAGCTTGTCCGGCTCCACGCGCCAGCCGTCGAGCGCGACGAGCTCGTCGTCGGCGTAGAGGCCGTGGCTGTGTGCGGGCGAGCCCGAGGGCGCGTAGTTGACCAGGCAGCGGTCGTTCTGGGTCTTGGTCACCACGCCCAGCCAGGCCTTCGGCGACGTGGCCTTGTCCTTGGCGGGCGTGCCACCCTTGTCGCTGCCGGACTCCCGCGGACGCCGGCGCACCTCGAGGCCCACGTGCGCGAGCGGCCCGAAGTCGAGCTCGCCCGGCGCATGCACGGCGCGCGCGAAGAAGTCGGCGAGCGAGCTGCCCGCGACCTCGCTCGCTGCGACCTCCACGCCGTCCTCGGGCACGCCCTTCTCGTCGCCGTAGCGCTGCCAGAGCAGGCGCATCACGTCGTCGAGGCTCTTGGTGCCCTGGGTGCGCTGGCGGATCTCGAGGTCGAGCAACATCGCGACGATCTCGCCCTTCAGGTAGTAGCTGACCGACGAGTTCGCGCTGTTCTCGTCGGGTCGGTAGTACTTGATCCACGCGCACGTGGATGCGTCGCCGAGGCTCTGGACCAGGCGTCCCGGCGTCTGCGCCAAGCTCGAGAGGTTTTCGCCCTGGCGCTCGAGGTAGCGCGAGGCGTCGATGAGGCCCGCGCGCCGCGTAAGCAGGGTGTCGTAGTAGCTGGTGATGCCCTCCATCGCCCAGAGCAGCTCGGTGTAGCTCTCGCGCGAGTAGTCGAAGGGCACCAGCGCCTTGGGCTTGATGCGCTTGACGTTCCAGAGGTGGAAGTACTCGTGCGCCGCGAGGGTGAGGAACTCCTCGTAGCTCTTCTTCGGCCGGAAGCCGAAGCGCGGGTAGAGCAGCGTCGTGGAGGCCTTGTGCTCCAGGCCCCCGCGGCCCTTGTCGGAGAGGAGCACGATGAACAGGTAGCGCTCGAAGGGCAGCCCGCCGAAGAGCTTCGCCTCCGTCTCGACGATGACCCGCAGGTCAGAAACGAGCTGCTTCCGATCGAGGTTGCCCTGGCCCCAGATCACGAGCTCGTGCGGCACCCCCGCGGCGGTGAAGCGCTCCGCGTCCTCTGGGCCGGCGTGGAAGGGCGAGTCGAGCAGCGTGTCGTAGTCCGCCGCGACGAAGGCGTCGCCCTCGCGCGGCAGCGCCACGTGCGTCTTCCACCCCGCGGGCGTCTGCACGCGGACCTCATGGCGCTGGCCACCCAGCGACGGGTCGTGCAGGAAGAGCGTGGCGCCGTTCCAATACCCGTGGCTCTGGTCGAGGTGCGAGGCGCGGACGGCGAGGTCGTTGGCGTAGACCTTCCAGCGCGCCACGATCTCTCCGGCGCCGGCGGTCTCGACGCGGAAGGTGCGCTTGTCCACCCGCTTCCAGGCGAGCGCGCGGCCCTTCTCGTCGGCGGCGGCGAAGTCCTGCAGGTGCCGAGCGTACTCGCGGACCAGATAGGAGCCGGGCGTCCAGACCGGCAAGACGAGGTCGACGCCCTTTCGTCCCGAAGTCTCGAACCGCCCTTCGACGTCGAAGAGCCGCGTGTGCGGCTCGCGCATGGAGACGGTGTACCGGGTGGCGTTGGGCATGGGGCGCATTCTGGGCAGGCCAGCGCGCCAGTCAACGGCCGACCCAGGTTACAAAAGGTAAGCATTCGCTTACGAATCGTAACTGGTTACCTTTCGTAAGTTGCGTCGCTAGCGCGGAGCTGGCTGACGCGGCGGATGGTGCCGCGTCTCCATCAGGCCCTTCATGAAGAACTCGGCCGCCCGATAGCTGGAGCGCACCAGCGGCCCGCTCGCGCAGTAGAGGAAGCCGAGCGAGAGCGCGTGGTCGCCATGGCGCTTGAACGTATCCGGATGCACGTACTCGGCGACCTTGAGGTTCCACGGCGAGGGCTGCAGGTATTGGCCCAGGGTGAGCACATCGACGCCCGCGTCGCGAAGATCGCGCATGGCCGCGTAGAGCTCGTCCTCGGTCTCGCCCAGGCCGACCATCAGGCTGCTCTTGGTGTAGATGGCCGGGAACTGCTCCTTGAAGTAGCGGAGCACGTCGAGCGTCTTGCGATAGCCGGCGCGGCGATCCCGCACCGGGTGGGTGAGCCGCTCCACCGTCTCCAGATTCTGGGCGATGACGTGCGGCGCTGCGTTGCCGACGAGATCCAGCCGAGCGGGCACGCCGTCGAAGTCGGGGATGAGCACCTCCACCTTCGTGTTCGGGCTCTGCGCGCGCAGCTCGCGGATGGCGGCGGCGAAGTGGCCCGCGCCCGCGTCCGGGAGATCGTCGCGATCGACGCTGGTCACCACCAGGTACTTGAGATCCAGCTGGGACACGGCCTCGGCCAGGTGGCGCGGCTCGTCGGCATCCAGCGGGAGCGGCTTGCCGCTCTTCACGTGACAGAACTTGCAGCCCCGGGTGCACACGTCGCCCATGAGCATCACGGTCGCCGTGCCGCCCGCCCAGCACTCGCCCAGGTTGGGGCAGCGCGACTCGGCGCACACCGTGTTCAGCTTGAGCCGCGAGAGGAGATCGCGCACCCGCTCGTAGCCCGGCCCGCCGGGGAGCCGCACCTTGAGCCACTCGGGCTTCTTGGGACGCGAGAGCTTCTCGAGGGGCACGTCGACGGTCTGAGGCTCGGACAGCGGTCCGGTCCGTCCGCGGGGATCTTCGGCCAACGGAGCGGGGCTGGTCGGCGGGACGGACACGGCGTGCCTCGGAGAGCGGGGGCCGCGCAAGGCGACCTCCCAGCAAGTAGACCGCGGCCTTCGGGCTGGTCAAGCCGGCTGACCGCGCCTCCCTTCCATAACCCCTCGACCCGCGGCGCGCCGCGGCACGCGAGAGGGTTGGTTACGAAAGGTAACCTGGTTACCCTTCGTCCGTTACGAAAGGTAACTTCGCAGGCGGCGCCCAGGTTGCGACCCCGGGACGTCGCGGATAGCGTCGAGCGCGATGAGCTGGCCCCTGCTCCAGAGCGGCGATCCCGTGTCGATCATCGCCCCGGCCGGGCCCTTCGAGCCGGCCATCTTCGAGCAAGGTGTGGCCGCGCTGAAGGAGCTCGGGCTCGAGCCGCGCTTCGATCCGCGGATCTCCGAGCGCATCCGCTACCTCGCCGGAGACGAGCAGCGCCGGCTGTCGGAGCTGCTGGGCGCGTTTCGCGATCCGCAGACGCGCGCCGTCTTCTGCGCCCGCGGCGGCTACGGCGCCATGCACCTCTTGCCGCGCATCCCGGTGAAGGAGCTCCCGGACAAGCCGCTCGTCGGCTTCTCGGACATCACGGCGCTGCACCTGCTCTGGCAGCGAAATGGTCGGCGGAGCATTCACGGTCCGGTGGTCACGCAGCTCGGCAAGCAGCCCGCGGGCGTGAAGGACGCACTTGGCACCCTGCTCTTTCAAGGCCGCGCGCCGACGCTCACGGGCGCCGAGCCCATCGTCGCCGGGACAGCGACCGCGCCGGTGGTGGGCGGAAACCTCTCGGTGCTCACCCGGCTCATCGGCACGCCCTACCTCCCCGAGCTGCGCGGAAAGATCCTCCTCGTGGAAGACGTCGGCGAGCGGCCCTATCGCCTCGACCGCATGCTCACCCATCTGCAGCTCGCGGGGCTCCTCGACGGGCTCGCCGGCATCGCCGTGGGCGGGCTCACCGGCTGCGAAGAAAAGGAGGCCGACTACACCGCGCGCGAGATCGTGCGCGAGCTGCTCGGCCGACTCGCGATCCCCTCGGCGCTGGGCTTCTCCGTGGGCCACGGCGAGGTGAACTTTCCGGTCGTCCTCGGCGCTCCTGCGCGGCTCGACGCGGGCGCCGGCACGCTCACGCCCGTGGAGGCCTGAATGCCGCGCGCGCCCCAGATCCGGCTGGATCCGATCAGATCCACGAGGAGCGCCGCGTGACCGACGAGCTCGCCCTGCGCCGCGGGCCGTGGCTTCCGTCGATCCACCAGGCCCTCAACCAGGGCGTGGCGGGAGGGGCGTTCCCCGGCGGCGCGTGCGCCATCTACCTGCGCGGCGAGAAGCTCCACCTCTCTGCTGCGGGCGATGCGCAGCTCGTCCCTGCGCCCGTCGCGGCGACGACCGACACGCTCTACGACCTCGCCTCGCTCACCAAGGTGCTCGCCACCACCACCCTGACCGCCGTCCTCGCCGGTGAGGGCAAGCTCCAGCTCGACGAGCTGGTGCGCAAGCAGCTCCCTGCGTTCGCGCGCGGCGGCAAGGCGCGCATCACCGTGCGCGACCTGCTCGCGCACCGCTCCGGACTGCCCGCGTGGAAGCCGTACTTCAAGCTCGCCCAGGACGACGCGGGGGCGGCGCCGCTCTTCGCCGGTTCGCGCTCGCCGAACGCCGTCCAGCGCGCGCGCACGCTCGTCTCCACCGCCGCGCTCGAGGAGCTCCCCGAGCGCGAGCCGGGACAGGCCGCGATTTACAGCGACGTGGGGTTCATCATCCTCGGGCTCCTGCTCGAACAAGCGGGTGGCGCCAGCCTCGACGCGCTCGCGCACGAGAAGGTGTTTCGCCCGCTGGGGCTGAAGACGCTGCACTTCCGGCCGCTCGACGCACGCAAGCTGCCCGCGTTCGACGCCATCGCCGCCACCGGACTGCGTCGACCGCGCGAGCCCGCCGCAGGGCAAGAGGGCCTCTTCACTCCGGGTGAAGTCGGCGAGGCGCGGCCCGGACAGGTCGACGACGACAACGCCTTCGCCCTGGGCGGCGTCGCTGGGCACGCGGGGCTCTTCGGCGCCGCGCAGGACGTGGCCCGCCTGGGCGCGCTCATCCTCGAGGAGCTCGACGGCGCGGGCCGGCTCGCGCCCCAGGCCGTGTGGACCGAGCTCGCCACGCGCGACGGCACCACGCCGGGCTCCACGCGAGCGCTCGGCTTTGACACGCCGTCGCTCGAAGGATCTTCGGCGGGCAGCAAGCTCGGCCGCGGCCCGCGCGGCGCGCTCGGTCACACCGGCTTTACCGGCACCTCGCTCTGGCTCGACCGCGATCGCCAGCTCGCGGTGGCGCTGCTCACCAACCGCGTGCACCCGGATCGCTCGCGCACGGGCATCGTCGCGTTTCGACCGCGGTTCCACGACGCCGTCGCCGACGCCGTCGACGCGCTCCCGCCTCCCTGAGGCTACTCGACCGCGCGGCGCGCCCAGCGGCCCACCAGCGGCAGCTCCGGCCACGCGCCGCCGCTCGCCTTCACCGCCATCACGATCATCACGATGAGGTTGGCGAAGCCCAGGAGCACCACGAAGAGCAGCATCACCACGAACCCGACGATGACGCCCACCGGCGGCTCGCCCGAGTGCTGCTGCGAGAAGCCCACCAACGA
This sequence comes from Deltaproteobacteria bacterium, assembly GCA_018266075.1. Lineage (GTDB taxonomy): Bacteria > Myxococcota > Myxococcia > Myxococcales > SZAS-1 > SZAS-1. Next base: position 146,168 of record JAFEBB010000010.1, read on the forward strand.
CGAGAACCCCACCGCGAACCCGATGAGGATGATGGGCACCATCACCGCGATGTAGAGGAAGTGCCAGAACAGCGCCTGCAGCGCGTGGAAGCCCACGAACTTCGACTTCTCGCGCATCACGATGAAGATGATCAGCGCGGGGATGAACCCGAAGAAGAAGCCCAGCAGCCAGGCCATCAGCGCCCAGGTCTTGTCGTCGGAGGAGACGGGAGTCTCGTTCATGCTCCGAGGCTACTTCACCTCGCCCACGTAGACGTACGCCGTCCCGAAGGTGAGCGGGTGCGCCTCGGTGCGCGCGTACGAATCCGAACGCGTCATCAGATCCAGGAAGCGCTCGCCCGCAGGGAACGCAGCGCTGGTGCGCGGCAGGTACTCGTACGCCTCGCGGTTGCCGGTGAGCGCGCCGCCCACCGCGGGCATCACGTGCCGCGAGTAGAAGCGGAACGCCGCGCCGAACGGGCCGCTCGGCTGACCGAACTCGAGCACCACCACGCGCCCGCCCGGACGCACCACGCGCGCGAGCTCGCGCAGGCACTGCACCGGGTCGTCCACGTTGCGGATGCCGAACGCGATCGACGCCACATCGAATCGGTCGCTCTCGTACGGCAAGGCCATCGCGTCTGCGACCTCGAACTTCACCGCGAGCCCCGCGCGCTCCGCCTTGGCCGGGGCGCTCGCGAGCATCTCCGCGCAGAAGTCGGTGCCCAGCACCTCGCCGCCCTCGCCCACCGCGCGCTTGAACGCGAGCGCGAGATCTCCCGTGCCCGTGGCGCAGTCGAGGATCTTCTGGCCCGCGCTCGCGCCCGAGTGCCGCACCGCCGCCCGACGCCACAGCCGGTGCACGCCCATGGAGAGCACTTCGTTCGTGCGGTCGTAGCCCGGGGCAATCGACGCGAACATCCGCTGCACTTCGGCGCTCATCGCGCACCCGCCTGCAGCGAGAGCCGCGTCCCCGCAGGACCGAGCCGGCGGCCCGCCGCGAGCACGAAGCCCGCGAGCCGCGCCATGAGATCGTCGAAGAGATCGGGTGTGAGCGCCTGGGCGCCGTCGCTGCGCGCCTCGGCCGGCCGCGGGTGCACTTCGATCATCACGCCATCCGCGCCCGCCGCAGCCGCCGCGAACGACATGGGCGCGACCAACTCGGGGATGCCCGTGGCGTGCGACGGATCCACCAGCACCGGCAGGTGGCTCCGCGACTTGGCCACCGCCACGCCCGCCAGATCCAACGTGAAGCGCGTGCTGTGCTCGAAGGTGCGGATGCCGCGCTCGCAGAGCACGACGTTGGGGTTGCCGCCGTCGAGCACGTACTCTGCCGCGAGCAGCCACTCGTCCACCGTCGCCGCCATGCCGCGCTTGAGCAGCACGGGAACGCGCGTGCGACCCAGCGCCTTGAGCAGCGAGAAGTTCTGCATGTTGCGCGCGCCCACCTGCAGCGCGCCGACGAAGGGGAGCATGGGCTCGATCTGATCCTCGCTCATCACCTCCGCCACCACCGGCAGCCCGCGACGGCGACCGGCCTCGTGGAGGTGCTTCAGCCCAGGCAGCCCCAGACCCTGGAACGAGTACGGGCTGGTGCGCGGCTTGAAGACGCCCCCGCGAAGCACGCGGGCACCGGCACGCGCGACCGCATCCGCCGTGGTGTTCACCTGCTCTTCGCCCTCGACCGCGCACGGCCCGGCCACGACCACGAACTCGTCGCCGCCCACCTCGACGCCGCCGATCGACACGCGGGTGGTCTCGCGCCGCACGCCCCGGAGCACGCGCAACGCGGACCCCGCCTCAGGCTCACCAGGGAGTTGCTCGCGCATGGACGACCTGCCTCTCGAAGTTTTGAAACTTTCTGAAACTTCAGTTACAGAGAGTAGCGCAAGAGGAGGCGCCGTGCCCAGCTTTCGCGAAGCGGCCGTTTCCCCAGGGGCTTCGGGCCCGTTTCCGGGCGCGTGGGCAGCGGACGCGCTCGACGCCGAGCGCGTCCTCCCGCTCGCGGCGGCCCTGGGCGCCGACAGCTGGCTCGAGCTTCCGTCGGGCGAGGCCTGGTACGGCGTGGGCTGCGCGGCAACGCTAGTCTCGGACGCTTCGCCCTTCGCGCTCGTGGATCAGGCCGAGTCCGTGCTGGGCACGCTGCGGCAGGTGGCAGGCTCCGCCGACGCCACGCCGGCGTGGCTGGGAGGCTTTGCGTTCGATCCGGCGCGGACCTGGCCGGATTTTCCCGCGGGCCGCCTCGTCCTCCCGGCGCTCACGCTGCACGTTCGCGAGGGACGCGCGCGCTCGCTCGCCATCGGAACCGAAGATGAGGCGAAGACTCGCCTCGCGCACGCGCTGGCTTCTTCGGGCAAGCGCTCGGAGCCGCACCGCGCCCGCGTGCTGACGCTGGAGCCCGAAGTCTCGACGGAGCGCTGGGCAGAAGGCGTTCGCGGCGCCCTGCGCGCCATCGACGCCGGCGGAATTCGCAAGGCCGTGCTCGCACGCACCCTGCGCGCCAGGCTCTCCGCGCCCCTCGACGCGCTCGCCTTCGCCTCGCGCCTGCGCGCGCTCTTCCCCGACTGCGCTCGCTACGGCTTTCGCTCTGGCGACGCGTGGTTCGTGGGCGCCACGCCGGAGCTCCTCTTCGAGCGCGAGGGCACGCAGCTCACCACCATGGCCCTCGCGGGAACGGCGCGCCGCGATGCGGATCCGGATCGCGATCGAACGCTCGGCGACGCGCTGCTCGCGGATCCGAAGGAGCGCAACGAGCACGCGCTCGTCGTCGAGGCCATCGAGTCCGCGCTCGGGCCGCTCTCTTCCGAGCTGAAGCTCGACGGTCCGCACCTGCGGCGGCTGCGAAACGTGCAGCACCTCGAAACGACGGTGAACGCGACGCTCGCCCGCGCGACGGGTACGCGCGCGCTGCTCGAGCAGCTCCACCCCACGCCGGCCGTGTGCGGTACGCCGCGCGACGGTGCGCGCACACTCCTTCGCGATCTCGAGCCGTTCTCGCGCGGTTGGTATGCGGGGCCCGTGGGCTTCGTCTCCCAGGGGCGGAGCACGTTCGCCGTCGCGCTGCGCTGTTTGCTCGCGCGCCATGACGCGGCGACGCTCTTCGTCGGCGCGGGGCTCGTGGGCGGCACGGATCCGGATCGCGAGTGGCGCGAGACAGAAGCCAAGGCCCAGGCCATGCTGCGCGCGCTCGAGCCGGAGGCGCCGTGAGCTTTCCCAACCGCAACGCGCTCTGGGCGCACGTGATGGTGGAGGAGCTCGCCCTCGCTGGCGTGCACCACGTGTGCATCTCGCCGGGCTCGCGCTCGACGCCGCTCGCGCTCGCGGTTCTTCAGCGCGAAGGGCTCGCGAGCAGCGTGCACCACGACGAGCGCTCGGCGGCGTTCTTCGCGCTCGGGCTCGCGAAGACCTCGCGCAAGCCGGTGGCCTTGGTGTGCACGTCGGGAACTGCGGCCGCGAACTACCTCCCCGCAGTGGTGGAGGCGTCGCTCTCGCACGTGCCGCTCATCGTGCTCACTGCGGATCGCCCGCCTGAAGCGCGAAGCTGGGGCGCGCCCCAGACGATCGATCAGCTCGAGCTCTACGGCCGCCATGCGCGCTGGTCGCTGGATCTGCCGTTGCCCGAGCCGACCGCGCCGATGCTCGCGTACCTGCGCCAGGCGATGTGCCGCGCCGTCCACGTGGCCACGCGCGCGCCCGCGGGCCCGGTGCATCTCAACGTCCCGCTGCGCGATCCGCTCCCGCCGATTCCGCTCGCGGGCGATGTGCCAGATGCGATCGCCCAGGACGCGAAGCGCGCTCGGACGCGGCCCACGCTGACCATCAACGAGGACGTGATCCGGCCCGACGACGCGATGCTCCGCCCGCTGGCCGAGCGGCTCGCGCTGCTGCCCCGGGGAATCCTCGCCGTCGGGCCCACACCGGGAGACGCGCGGCTGGCGGCAGCGCTCGCCCGCCTCTCGGAGGCCACGGGCTGGCCGATTCTCGCCGAGGCGACGACTTCACTCCGCGTGAAGTCGCTCGGGCCGGGCGCGATCGCACACGGCGAGCTGCTCGCCCGGAACGCGGTGTTCGCCCGCGAGCACGCGCCGCAAATCGCGGTCCGGCTCGGGCAAGCGCTCACGCCGCGCGCGCTCACCCGCTACGTCGATTCATCGGCGGAGTGCGTGGTCATCGACGAGCCCGGGCGTTGGGTTGATCCGGGTCATCGCGCGTCGACGCTCCTCGCCGGCGATCCCGCGCTCCTCGTGGGGCGACTCGCCGAGCTGATCCACGAGAAGCGGCCTTCGCGCGACGCCACCTGGCTCGACGCGTTCCAGCGCGCCGACGCAGCGGCAGAGCGCGCGCTGACCCATGCGCTCGAGAGCGAAGAGGAGCTTGGCGAGCTGCACGTGGCGCGCGACGTGTTCGACGCGCTGCCGGCGGGCGTCCCCCTCTTCGTGGCAAGCAGCATGCCCATTCGCGACGTCGAGACAGCCGCCGGACTCCGCGCCGCCTTCGCTCCCGTGCTCGCGAATCGCGGCGCCAACGGCATCGACGGAACGATCGCCAGCGCGCTCGGCGCCGCGGCGGCACACGGCGGGCGCGGCGCGCTGCTCATCGGCGACGTCGCGTTTCTCCACGACGTGAACAGCCTGCTCACCGCGAAGCTCCTCGGGCTGTCGTTCACCGCGCTCGTCATCAACAACGACGGCGGAGGGATCTTCTCGTTCCTCGAGGTGGCGCAGAACGTCGAGCCGGCGACCTTCGAGAAGCTCTGGGGCACGCCGCACGGGCTCGACGTCGCCTCGGCCGCGCGCGCGTTCGGAGCCACACACTCCATCGCCAGCACGCGCAGCGCGCTGCAGAACGCGCTCGCGGAGTCGCTCGGTTCGAGGGCGCCTGGCGCACGAATCATCGAGGTTCGCACCGACCGCGCGCGAAACGTGGAGGCCCATCGACGGGTGCTGGTTGCCGTCGACGCCGCGCTGGAGGGCCAGCCATGGCGTTCCTCGACGTAGGCGGGCTGCGGCTGCGCGTCGAGCGCGAGGGACCGCGCGGAGAGAGCGCGCTCGTCGCGCTGCACGGCTTCACGGGGACGGCCGAGGAGCTCCTCGCGCCTGCGCGCCGGCTCTCCGACATCGAGCGGATCGGCGTGGATCTCATCGGCCACGGGCAATCGGACGCGCCTGCGGATCCCGCGCGCTACGGCTTCGAGCAAGCGATCCAGGATCTGGTGAAGCTCCTCGAGCGCCTCGAGCGGCCAAGCGTGGAGCTCTGGGGCTACTCGCAAGGCGGACGGCTCGCGCTCGCGTTCGCGCTCGCGCACCCGAAGCGCGTGACGCGGTTGATTCTCGAGAGCGCGTCGCCCGGAATCGAGAGCGAATCCGAGCGCACCGTGCGGCGGCATGACGACGAGACGCTCGCGCAATTCATCGAGCGCGAAGGGATCGAAGCGTTCGTCGCGCGCTGGGAGGCGTTGCCGCTCTTCGCTTCCGAGCGTGAGCTTCCCCCAGAAGCCCGCGCCGAGCTTCGCAGGTCGCGCCTTTCGCAGCGGGCCGTCGGACTCGCAAACGCGCTCCGCGGATTGGGCACCGGCACGCAGCCTTCGTTCTGGCCGCGGCTCCACGAGCTCGGCTGTCCCACGCTGCTGATCACCGGCGCGCGCGACGAGAAGTTTCACGCGATCGCGCAAGGGATGTCGCAGCAGCTCCCGAATTCACGACATATCTCGATCGCGGACGCTGGCCACGCGCCCCACCGTGAGCGGCCTGCGGCGTGCGTCGCAGCGGTCGCTGAGTTCTTGTTTGCGAGGAAGCCATGAGCCAGGTCGCCAGTCCTTCATCCTCGGCGCTGCCCGCGAGTCGCGCGGGCGCCTGGCTCCTCGCGACGCGGCCGCGCACGCTCGTCGCCGGCGCCGTGCCGGTGCTCGTGGGCACCGCGCTCGCGGCACACCAGAACACGGCCCGTGCGCTGCCCGCGCTCGCGGCCTTGCTCGGCGCGGTGTTGATCCAGATCGGCACGAACCTCGTCAACGACTACTACGACTTCAAGAAGGGCGCGGATCGCGAGCGCGTGGGCGAGGCGCGCGTCACCAGCGCCGGGCTCATCGCGCCCGAGCAGGTGCTCGCGGCCGCGGGCTTCACGGCGCTGCTCGCGGTGGGTGTGGGGCTCTACCTCGCGAGCGTGGGCGGCTGGCCGATCGTGGCCATTGGAGTCGCATCGCTGCTCGCGGGCTTCGCGTACACGGGTGGGCCCTTTCCGCTCGGCTACCACGGGCTCGGCGACCTGTTCGTGTTCGTGTTCTTCGGCCTCGTCGCCGTGGGTGGAACCTACTTCGTGCAAGCTGGCACGCTGAGCCTCACCGCGCTCGCGGCGGCGATTCCGGTGGGCACGATCGGCACGGCGATCATCGTGGTGAACAACCTCCGCGACCGCGAGAGCGACGCCAAGGTGGGCAAGCGCACGCTCGCTGTTCGGTTTGGCGAGGCGTTCACGCGCGCGGAGTACGTGACGTTGCTCGCGCTCGCGTTCGCGACGCCGGTTGTCCTCGTGGCGCTCGGCGCGGCCCGGCCCTTTGCGCTGCTGCCGCTCGTGAGTGCGCCGCTCGCGATCGCGCCGTTGAAGCTCGTGTTGCGCGAGAAGGGCCGTCCGCTCGATCGCGGGCTCGCGCTCACCGCCCGGCTGCAAGCGGCGTTCGGCGTGCTCTTCGCGCTGGGGCTGTGGCTGTGAAGCTCGATGCCATCGAGCTCGCCGCGTTTCGACTCCCGCTCGCGCGCGCGGTGCAGACGGGCGCGGGCACGCACGTGACGCGCGAAGGCTTCGTGATCCGGATCCGCGACGATCAGGGTCGCGTCGGGCACGGCGAGGCGACGCCGCTGGTGAGTCAGGGCACCGAGTCGCTCGAGAGCTGCGAAGCCGCGCTCGTCGCGCTCGGGCGACGGCTGTTGGGCCTCGAGCTCAGCGGCGCGAGCCAGCTCGCAGAGCTCCTCCCCGGTGAGGATACGCCGGCCGCGCGATGTGGCCTGGAGCTCGCGCTGTTGGACTTGCTCGCGCTCGAGCAGCGCGCTCCCGTCGCGTCGCTGCTCACGACCGACGCGTTGTCGCGCGTGGCCGTGAACGCGCTCCTCGTCGAGGATCACGCCGAGGCGCTCGCGCGCGAAGCGGCGCTGCGTGTGGCGGAGGGGTTCTCGACGTTGAAGCTCAAGGTCGGCGCGCGGCCGCTCGACGAGGATCTCGCGCGCGTTCGCGCGGTGGCGAATGCAGCGGGCGCCCGCGCGCTTCTCCGCCTGGACGCGAATGGCGCGTGGCCCCTCCCGCTGGCGCGGCGCGCGCTCGAGGCGATGTCGGAGATCGCGGAGCTCGAGCTCTGCGAGCAGCCTGTCGCCTCACTCGAGGACCTCGGGCAGCTCACGTCGATCTCACCCGTGCCCGTCGCCGCGGACGAGCTCCTGGCCAGGCCGGAGATCGCGGAGACCTTGATCCATCGGCGCGCGGCGCACGCCGTGGTGCTCAAGCCGATGGTGCTGGGCGGACTCCTTCCTGCGCAGCGGCTCGCGGTGCGGGCGGCGCGGGCGGGGCTCGAGGTGATCGTGACCACCACGCTCGACGGCGTGCTGGCCCGCGCGGGCGCGTGGCACCTGGCGAGCGCACTTCCCGGTCCGCTCCCCGCCTGTGGCCTCGCGACCGGGTTCACGCTCGCGGAGGATCTCGGATCCGATCCCATGATTCTCGAGCGCGGCCGCGCACGCGTGCCGACGCTCCCCGGGCTGGGCGTGCAACCCACGCGCGACCTCGCGTGGAGGGATGTGGCGTGAATCCGCTCTCCGAAGTCTGGCTCCGCGAGCGTCCCGAGGCACCGGCGCTCGTCTTCGGCGATCGGACGTGGAGCTGGGCCGAGCTGGACGTGTCGTCGCGCGGCGTGGGCGCTGCGCTCCAGGCGCGCGGGCTCGGGTCCGGCGATCGCGTGGCCGTGCTCGCGTCGAACACGCCGGGGTTCGCCTTTCTGGTTCACGCCGCGGTGCGGACCGGCGTGGAGCTGGTGCTGCTCAACACCCGGCTCACTGAAGCAGATTGGCGCGAGCAGCTCTCTCGCACCCGGTGTCGCGCGCTCGCGCTGGGCCGCGGCCTCTCGCTCGAGTCGCCCGGCGTGCCGGTGCTCGCGCTCGACGAGCTCCACGCAGATCCGTCGCCGTGTCGCGACGTGGATCCGGATCCGGCGCGCCCGCTCGCGCTGCTCTTCACGAGCGGGACGACCGGACGACCCAAGGCCGCCGTGCTCTCCATCGGCGCGCTGCGCGCCCACGCGCGTGCCTCGGGACAGCACCTCGGCCAGACGTTGGACGACCTCCACCTCTGCAACCTTCCGCTCTTTCACGTCGGCGGGCTGAGCATGCTCTTCCGCGCCGCGGCGTGCGGGGGTGCGGTGCTGCTCCACGAGCGCTTCGACGCCGAGCGTGTCCTCGCGGATCTCGCGAGCCGGCCGGTCACGCACCTCTCGCTGGTCTCCACCACGCTCGCGCGGCTCCTCGACGCGCTCGGCGACGCGCCCTTTCCCCTTCAAACGCTCCGCGTGGCGTTGCTCGGAGGCGGGCCGCTCCCGGCGCCACTGCGCGCGCGCGCCCGCGAGAAGCGCCTCCCGCTCCGGCACACCTATGGGCTCACGGAGGCGTGCTCGCAGGTGACCACCGAGTCAGAAATCGGCGACGGCGAGACGGCGGGAGTGCCGCTGCCTGGCGTGGAGGTGCGCATCGTCGATGGCGAGCGTCGCGAGCTGCCCGTGGGCCAGGCCGGCGAGATCGAAGTGAAGGGCCCAGGTCTGATGCTCGGCTACGACGGCGACGCCGAAGCGACTGGCGCGGCCCTCGACGACGGCTGGCTGCGCACGCGCGACCTGGGCACGCTCGACGCGCAGGGGCGCCTCGTCGTCCACGCCCGGCGTACCGACCTCATCCTCTCGGGCGGCGAGAACGTGTACCCCGCCGAGATTGAAGCGGCTCTGCTCGGCGTCCCCGGCGTGCGCGACGCCGCGGTCCTGGGGCGCGCGGACCAAACCTGGGGCCAGGTTCCCATCGCGGCCGTCGTGCTCGCGGGCGACGCCACGGTGGCCGCGGTTGCCGAGGCGCTGAACGCGCTGCTGCCGCGCTTCAAGCGTCCTCGGGAGCTGCTTGCGCTGCCGGAGTTGCCCCGCAATGCCGCGGGCAAGGTGGAGCGCGCCAAGCTGCGGGCGCTGCTCGGGCTGGGTAACGATTCGTAACCTGGTTACCCTTGATAAGTTATTGATCATTACCCGATTACGAATCGTTACCTGATTACGATTCGTAAGCGGACGGCCGCGTTGTGATGGGAATCAGGCCGCGCTCAAAGCCACCGCGCGCGCGCCGCCCGCGCGCACCGCTGCGCGTACCCGCGCCTCGAGCTGCGTCGGGATCGGACTGCACCGCCACTGCTCCAGCATGGCCATCGCACTGCGCACCAGGACGCCGACGCCGTCCTCGCCGCGGCCTCCCTCGGCTCGGAACGCCGCCAGCCAAGCGGGCTCGCCGCTCCCCGGACACTGCAGGTCGATCGCGTAGCCGAGCTGATCCGCACGGGGCAGCCCGAGCCGAAGCGCACTCACCCCGTCATCGGCGTGAACAGCCAGCTCGCCCTGCAGCGGCGCGCCGGCCTCGAGCACGCGCAGCGAAGCGCCCGGACACGCGGGTTCGAGCCGAGCCACCAGCCGCGCCGCCTCCATGCGATCGTCGGCTGCCACGGTGATCTGCCGAGCGCCCAGAGACGCCAGCGCCACCACCGCGGCGTCGGCCCCGAGCCCCAGCCCCAGCACCACCGCGCGCTCGGGCGCAGCCACGGCTGCGCCGGCCACCGCCTGGATCGCCGCGGGCATCAAGGCGTCGCCGCGCGCACCCTCCGCGTCGAAGGTGATCACGCTCGCGCGCCCCAGCCGCCGCGCCGCCTCACCGCGACACGCACAGAGCCGCGCCGCCTCCACCTGGAGCGGGCCGGCCAGCGCCACCCCGCGAAACCCGAGCGCCCGCAGCCCCTGGAGCGCCGTGCCCAGCTCGGCCTGCGCCACGCGGAACGTGCCGCAGGAGCCCGGCTCGCCCAGCAGCCGCAGCGCGCGGTTGAGCGCGCCCGGCAGGAAGTCGGGCCCGGGCCCAGCGGCGATCCGTCCCAGCAGCATGGCTCACCCTTGGACGGACCCACACCAGCGCCCGTCACATCTTTCAATATATTCTGAAGCGACTGATGCCGCCACCGGGCGCGAGAGCTCGACGTCGCGCCGCGGTCGTTGGGCGTGCGCTGATCGCGAAGCGGGCGGCGGCGTCAAGCGAGCGAGCGCCGATCGCGGCTCGGAAAAATGTGCCGCGGTCAATCCGCATTTCGCGTGCAGCGCAGAGCAAGCTGCTGTACACGGTTGGCCTCGCGAGGCCCGTGATATATCCGGAGTCTCGGAGGCCGAACCCGATGCCGCGCTCGTGGAAGACAGAATCGCTGCCCGCCGTCGAGGGCCCCGCACGCCTCGGCCGGGGCGACGTGAAGCTGCTGCTGCTCGCCGCCCTCGAGGACGGCCCGCGGCACGGCTACGAGCTGATGAAGGCGGTGGAGCAGCTCTCGGGCGGGCGCTACGTGCCCAGCGCGGGCGTCGTCTACCCCACCCTCAAGGTCTACGCGGAGCAGGGGCTGCTCAAGGTGGAGCCCCACGGTGATCGCCGGCGCTACGCGCTGACGGCGCCGGGCAAGAAGCACCTCTCGCAGCGCCGCGAGGCGCTCACCTTGGCCCTCAAGCGCGTCCGCAACGGCGGCGCGGAGGCTCGGCCCGAGCTGCGCGCGCTCGCCCAGGACGCCCAGAAGCTGGTGAAGGACATCTTCGCCCACCCGGCAGAGCTCAAGCCCAACCAGATCCAGGCGCTGCGCCGGCTGCTGGCCGAGACGAGCGCGCGCGCCAAGCGGCTGCTGGAGTAGCTCGCGTCCCCTAGGAGCCTGTCCGGGTAAGCGGTGTTGACAGAGAGTGACTGTAGCCGAGCGCGGCCGAGCCGCGCCGTCTCGGCGACTACCGCTTGGCGAGCTTGAGCAGGTTGTGGGCGGTGCAGACCAGCGCCCACTCGCGCTGCGCCTTGGTGATGCCCCGCATGCTCATGCTGCGAAATCCCCGCGCCGCCTTGATCTGCCCAAAGACCGGTTCGACCGTCTGCTTGCGGAGTCGGTAGCGACTTCGATACCCGCCCTGCTTCAGCTTGCGTTTCATCCGTCGCGTCCGCGTGCCGAGTAATTTCGGTCTGCCGTTTTGGTGTTTCTTCTCTCGGCCCGCCGCGACGTAGCCCTCGATTCGCCGCTTCTCCAGCGCCGCCAAGTTCGCTTCCGACAAGTACCCGTTGTCCGCCGAGAGCTCCTCGGGGTTGCGCCCCAGATTCTCGCGGATCTGCTTCACCATCGGCACCAGCTGCTGCACGTCGTTCTGCGCCGCCTCCACCGCGTGCGCGACCACCACCTGTGCATGCGCATCCACCGCCGCCTGGCAGTTGTAGCCCTGCTCGAAGCCGTTCTTCGTCTTGAGGATCTTGCTGTCCGGGTCGGTGAAGTTGAGCTGCGCCTTGTCGTGCGGCTCGCCGTTCGGCTTGGGTCGCTTCTTCGAGCGGCCCCGCGGCGGCTTGTCGGGGCCGTCGTCGTCGGGCTTGGGCAGCTCCGGCTTCATGCCGGCCGCAAGCTGCGCCTTCGCTTGCGCTTCGAGGCGCGCCTTCGCCGCCTGGATCTTCTCCAGCCGCTGCTGCTTGTTCGTGACCCACTCCGGCAGCACGTCGCCTTGGCGGTCGCCGAACTCCCCGTCCTCTTCCTCGTCGGCCTGCTTCGCCTTCTCGAACCAGCTGGCGATCTCGGCCTGCAGCTCCTGCTCGGTCTTCTTCATGCGCGCGTAGCTCATCGCCTTGTGCTTGGAGGCGTTGGCTTTCACCTTCGTACCATCGAGCGCGACGTGGCCGAGCTTGACCAGCCCCGCCTCGCAGCACAGCAGGAGCACCTGCTGGAAGAGGCCGGAGAGCGCCTCGAGGTGCCGCAGCCGAAAGTCGCTGATGGTGCGGAAGTCCGGCTTCTGCATCGCCGTGACCGCCATGAAGTCCACCCGGGCGTGGCAACCGCGCGCGATCTTCCGTGATGAATAGACGCCCTGCGTGTAACCAAAAAGTATCAACGCGGTGAGCATCGCCGGGTGGTACGGCGGGTAGCCACGCTCTTCGGTGTACGTCGATAGGATAGCCGAGAGGTCGAGCTGCTCGCGCACCACGTCGCGGACGAAGTGCGCAGGGTCGCTCGCAGGCAGGAGCTCACGGACGGACGGAGGGAGCAACCAAGCTTGATCCACCGGCCACTCGCGGAAGGTCTTTGCCATGACCCGGAGAAGATCACGGCCAACGTGCGGGCGTCGATCGCTTGCTGGCTGTTACCCGGACAGGCTCCTAG